>JASFJX010000204.1:0-6511 GCA_050119385.1 Candidatus Thiodiazotropha sp.
ATGGGTTGTGGCGAAACGCAACAGGCCGGCAATCCGCTCACGATTGGCATAGTCTTCAGCCGGCCCTTCTTTCATTACCTTGCCGAACTGATCCCAGAAGGTCTGATACTTCTCCTTGTCCGCTTCCACCAGCTTCTCCAAAGCAGACAAAATACGTTTCACATTGGCCTGTCTGATGGTATCGATCTTGCGATTATGTTGCAGGATTTCACGGGACACGTTCAGCGGCAGGTCATCTGAATCCACCACACCTTTGACAAAGCGCAGATAACGGGGCATCAGCTTTTCCGCCTCATCCATGATGAACACACGCCGCACGAACAGTTTCACACCGTGTTTTTGATCCCTGTCCCAGAGGTCGAATGGAGCCCGCTGAGGGATATAGAGCAGAGCTGTATATTCATTGTTTCCCTCAACCTTGTTATGCACGTAGGTCAGTGGATCCTCAAAGTCATGAGAGACGTGTTTGTAAAACTCATGATACTCCTCTTCGGAAATCTCGCTCCGATTACGCATCCATAGGGCAGTGCCTTTGTTGACACGCTCAAATTCCGGCGTTTCGGGCTTTTCCTTATCCTCGCCGTAATGCTCCTTCTCCATCTCAACCGGAATGGTGATGTGATCAGAGAACTTGGAGATGATGGATCGCAGTCGATAGCTCTCCAGAAACTCTTTCTCATCCTCACGCAGGTGGAGAACCACGTCGGTGCCGCGAGTTGGCTTGTCGAGGTTTTCGATGGTGTAAGAACCCTCCCCGTCCGATTCCCAGCGAACACCGTGTTCCTCTCCCAATCCTGCCCGACGGGTCAGCAGCGTAACTTTGTCGGCAACGATGAACGCGGAATAGAAACCAACGCCGAACTGACCAATTAATTCGCTGTCCTTGGTCTGATCCCCTGACATGGCTTCAAAAAATTTACGGGTACCTGAACTGGCAATGGTACCGATGGTTTCCGACACCTCTTGTCGGCTCATGCCGATACCGTTGTCGGAGATGGTGACAGTTCCCGCCTCTTTATCGACGGTCACCCTCACCCTGAGTTCAGGATCATCCTCGAATAGAGCCTCGTCCGTCAGGGCTTCAAACCTCAACTTTTCTGCTGCATCGGAGGCATTTGAGACCAATTCGCGTAGAAAAATCTCTTTATTACTGTACAAAGAACGTATCACCAGATTAAGAACCTGGCTAACTTCTGCTTGAAAATCAAGGGTTTCCTTGTGAGCTTCGACAGTCATGTTTAGGTAAAACCTCGCATAATTTAATTATTCATTTCATCGGTAGTTTAAATTTGCTCTCCAATATGTGGACGGTCAGACCAAATTTCAAGCGTTGTAAATAAATTAAAATTGCATGACAAAACCAATGCTCGCCTGATTCTCTTCATAGCTTTCTTCTAAAGCATAAGGCTCTGTTTTGGCATCTCGATCCAAATGGGTTAGGTTCAGAGTAAGGTTGCTTTGATTCCCGATCTGGTATGCAAAATTTAGTGAGGTTGCCCATTGATCATAGTCCAGCCAATTTTGTCTATGATAGAGCCCAGCGATATCAATAGATCCATTTAATAGTCGTGTCAGTCTCCGAGAGAATGAAAGACTTAGATCTGTGTCTTGTGTATCCATAAAAGGATCTTCATAGTCACGACAGTAATATATCGCTCTAAGCCTGATAGCGCTCCGCATCAAGTGATATGTGAAAGAGGTCGCAAATCTGGTGAGTTCATAGTAATCCTCGGCTATCGTCGGACTACTAGCGGTTCGGATAATTCCAGACGCTGATTCAAGTATCGGATCCCTCACCAGGTTTCCAAAGTCATCTTGACGTTCAAAAAGTGGTTGAGCTGTTATCTCGTCTCGAGCACTAATAAATTCTCTTGTATATCTAGCAGACAATGTTGTTCTACTTGTCTGATTAATAAGATCAAAATAGTAGTCATCGCCAAAAGAGCGCTCACCTACCCCCAGAGAAACACGGAATCTTGAATTAGGTGAATAAATAACTCCAACACTCCATGTCGCATCATCTCTATCGTCTGCAACAGCCAAAATATACTCTTCATAGCCAACCGAGAAAGCAAGCGACCATCTCCTGGTCATTTCTTGAATCAATTCAGCACGAACGATTTTTGTCTCATTGCTATCATCTATATCCTCATAATCCACTTCACTTTGCTGGAAAAAAACTTCCCATACCTGGTTAGTAAATCTACTGCCACTTCCGAAGACAAGATCACCCCGCATCCCCTTACTATCGTTTTCAACGTCTTCTGAATACTCGACCTTATCTCCGGTAAATCGCAATTCCGCAACAACATACTCACCTAAATTGCTTGTAAAATAAGGACTTATACCAGCAGAATAGTAATCTGTATCATCAGATGTACCGGTCAAGCCACTGACACTGGTTCTCCCTGTGTTTATTAGATTTGTCCTATCCCCTCTTAACCAGCCATCTAGAAATAGATGGTTTTTTGCAATCTCAAGATTCCCCTCACTACGCAAAAAGTGAACCACTTCACTATCTTCTGTATCTTCCCGATAATAGCGATATTCAGGGGCATAATTAATATCTAACCTTCCCCTTCTTCCCTCGTTGTAAAGCGAAATGGCAGGTCTTACTACAGTTATATATTCGCTTACTTCATCCGTAGAAGTTAAAAATGCATTGTCCGAATAAACTTGTTCTATCCCGATACTTGGCGAAATAATCCAATCAGCTTCAACCGAGCGTATGCCAGACATAATAACAAGGCTACCCATAAGGCATAGCGAGAATATTTTTTTACCCCCAAAGATATGTTCCACATACAAATGACTAAGCTGTTTGGTGATCATTTTTTTCATCCTTCAATAGTCGAATTTTCAGCACACAACAAGGGCATCACTAGTGCCTATACATTCCGAGATATATACAATACAAGTAAAATAAAGATACGCAGGATAATTCAAGAAGTCGAGAAATACAGATTACATAAAAAAAAGTAAATCAAGCCCCTTGAGCATCATATTGAGACAAATGTCAACCAGGATGAAGCATCAAGATGCAAACACCTTAACCCTCTGATCAAACTAGTATTTTATGGCAATAAACAGATATAATCAGCCTTATCTCGACAATCACAGGGCATTTTCATCAGGGTTCCCATATGAGCACGAATATCGCACCATATTGATAACAGAAATATGCCGAAATGAGTAAAATATGAAAAAAGTCACAATCACAACACATCCCTACGATGATCAACGCCCCGGCACTTCCGGCCTCAGAAAAAAAGTTAAAGTTTTTCAAACACCTCACTACCTGGAAAACTTCATTCAAGCCATTTTCGATTCTCAGACGGATCTCAAAGGTGGCGCCCTCGTGCTCGGTGGCGACGGTCGCTACTATAACCGCGAAGCGATTCAGATCATCTTACGCATGGCCAGCGCCAATGGAGTGAAACGGGTTTTGCTAGGCAAAGGTGGTCTGCTGTCAACACCTGCCGCCTCCTGCATTATCCGAAAATATAAAACTGACGGAGGAATCATCCTTTCAGCCAGTCATAATCCTGGTGGCCCAGATGAAGACTTTGGCATCAAATTTAACACACCTAACGGAGGACCGGCCCCGGAAACAGTCACCGAAGCGATCTTTCAGCGAACAAGAGAAATCGATGAATATCAGATTTTACAATCCCCCCCCATCGACCTGGACAAACTGGGGATAATCAGTTTGGGTGACACCCAAATCGAAATCATCGATCCGGTCAAAGACTATGCCGAGCTGATGATGGAGCTGTTTGATTTCAATCGAATTCGAAGACTCTTCGGATCAGGTATGTTTTCCATGCGCTTTGATGCCATGCATGCGGTTACAGGCCCCTATGCCATAGAGATTCTTGAAACTCGACTAGGCGCGGAACCGGGAACTGTAATCAACGGTATACCCAAAGAGGATTTCGGTGGCGGCCATCCTGATCCCAACCTGGTACATGCACACCAGCTCGTAGAATCCACCCAGGGAGCCAATGCGGTCAATTTCGCAGCGGCCTCAGATGGTGATGGGGACAGAAATATGATTCTAGGCCGCAATTTTTTTGTCACGCCAAGCGACAGCCTGGCTATTATGGCGGCCAATGCACACCTCATCAAAGGTTATTCCGACGGCATTAGTGGAGTGGCACGATCCATGCCTACCAGCCAGGCGGCTGACAGGGTGGCGGATAAGCTCGGACTGCACTGTTACGAAACCCCAACAGGCTGGAAGTTTTTCGGCAATCTATTGGACGATAGAAAAATTACACTCTGTGGTGAAGAGAGCTTCGGCACCGGTTCAGATCATATCCGCGAAAAAGACGGTCTCTGGGCAGTACTGTTTTGGCTCAATCTGCTGGCCGTCAAGCAGCAGTCTGTGGAGAAAATCGTTTCCGACCACTGGAAGGCTTTTGGCAGGAACTACTATACGCGATATGACTACGAAGCCATCGACAAAGCCGACGCTGATCAGTTAATGGAGGCTTTACGGGAAAAACTTCCCAATTTACCCGGCCAAGTATTAGGAAAATACGTTGTTGATTACGCCGACGACTTCGCTTATACCGACCCTGTCGATGACAGCCGGTCAGAACGCCAGGGCATACGCGTTGGTTTTAACGATGGCTCGAGAATTGTTTTCAGGCTCTCTGGTACAGGCACCGAAGGTGCGACACTTAGGGTCTATCTGGAAGCCTACGAAACCGACCCGATCAAACAGACGCAGGCTACAGAGTCAGTCATGACCCCGCTGGCGGCTATTGCCCTGGCCTTGGCAGAAATCGAGCAACGTGTCGGACGCACAAAACCTAGCGTCATCACCTAAAGAATGACTGGCAATCTATTTATGAATCGCCTATAAAATAGCTGTAGCTGAACTGTAACGCAGACTAATTAATATCCGTTCTGATAACTTTAATCAATTGTGGGGAGGAACAAGGTGGCCAATAAACAGGAAAGTAACGAAAAAAAGATCGCTGCACCAAAAAAAGCCAAGGTGAGCAAAAAAAAGGTATCCCAGAAAAAAACAGCCGTTAAGAAACAGGCCGCAAAAAAGGCCGTTACGAAAAGCAGCAGCAAAGCCGCCATCAGTCCAAGAGAACGTTACGAGATGATAGCGACCATGGCTTACTATCGCGCAGAACAGCGCAATTTCGAGTCAGGACATGATGTTGAGGATTGGCTCGATTGTGAGAGTATCATCGATAGTATGCTTGAAAAATCGAATTGATCAGGTTTTATCCCTGATTTCTCACTGCGGCACATATTGTAGCCTCGCCCTGCTGATTATTACACACAGGACACGACTCTCAATGAGATAGGTTCAGAAATAAAAGCCCCGCATGTTACTGCGGGGCTAGTCAGTTACTGCTTAGCCAGAACTTAATGTTATGCCCTATTTTCTCTTCCTGTTAGCAAAACCGACACTCAGTAAACCCGTTGCCAGGAGGAGTAAAGTGGAAGGTTCGGGTACGTCAGAAGTGCCCCAAGCGGTAACAACTCCACTCATTTGTGTCTCTTGGGTCATCTCCCAGTTCATCGGATCTAGAAAGATACTGATCTCGTCAAATAGGCTTAGATCTAATGTTTCCGGTAAGACAGGCTCATCGGAATCATAGCCACGAAAAGACATACTAGCCTCATCCCACTTAATATTTGGATCTATGTCTCCACTTTGTGTCGCATACCCCTCGTATCCATCTACATTTAAAAAATCAGCATATGTGCCAACATACATATACGGATTAACAATCCACACTGTATAGAGATCCTCAATATTTATATAGGCACTGTTTAACGCAGAGCTATAAACAGCCCAGTCACTTTGCGCAGGTTCTAAAAGAGGTGATTCATTGTCATAGGTGAAAGCCCCTGTGAACCTGCTACCTACTGAGACACCATCCAAAAAATCTCCATAGACAGAATCAAAATAACCGCAAAACTGGTAGGTTACTGGGATTGCATTTCCGTGTGTGGAAATTGACAACAAGAGTAGTAAAGCCAAAAAATGTTTAACTTTCATTTTGTTAAGTCCTTTCGATAATTCATCCAGAAGTCGAACCTAGCTATTGCAATAATTACACCAAAAGCCTGAAACGCTTAGTATTCAATCAGTTATTAATCCATAGTAAATCACTCAAGAAAGGACCTGTAAAATATTCCGACATAAAGAAGATATTATTCAGGTAATCGTCTTAGCTGGCCTGTTACCGCCGAGGGTAAAGCCTTGCTCAAGCTTTATTCTCAGCAACCTTGGTCTAATCTAGCCCGAGCGTTTCAGCCGGTCACCTAGAAAATAAACTAACTTAAGGTTTTCTATGGATTACTCATGGACTAACCCATGAAATCAGATTTGGACGGACTGAAGAGAATAGTGATATGGGTTGAACGCTTGCTTATTGGCGTCCCCAAGGGGAGTCGAACCCCTGTTACCGGCGTGAAAGGCCAGTGTCCTAGGCCTCTAGACGATGGGGACAGGCTTTGCCCGGTATCAAGTTTTGGA
>JASFJX010000205.1:0-6499 GCA_050119385.1 Candidatus Thiodiazotropha sp.
GTGTCGATCAAATATTGATCGGGACCGGCATCGGCAAATCGGGTAGACGGATATGGTAATATCGTAATTTCAGCCTGAGCTTCATTCGTGGCGCCGTCGTTATCTGTCACACGAAGGGTGATGTAATGTGTACCCAGAGCCAAGTCGATGGCGGGTGTTGCCCCTGTGGCGATCAGTGTGCCGGATTCAAACCATTCATAAGTGACAATGTTCCCGCCAGGATCCTGAGAACTTGAACCATCTAGCGTAACGTTTTCTAAACCATCCCCATCAGATTCAACAAAAGCCTGAGATGTAGTATGTGCTGTAGGGTCGGAGAGAATTCTATAGGTGATGGAGTCATCATCGCTCAGGCCATGGTTATCGGTAACCCGTAATGTGAGCCTATGATCACCCGCGCTCAGGTTCAACGTCGGTGTTGCGCCGGTGGCGATTTCGTTATCCCCTTCCAACCATTGATAGGTGACGATATTGCCGTCAGGATCCGATGAGGCTGAACCGTCGAGGGTGACATCCAGTGCATCATTTGCGCCGGCATCGAGTGTTATCAGAGACCCGCTACCCGCATTCGAAATCGGATAGGCGCCTATTGTCGTTGAGGTTGATATCGAGGTGCCGAATGAGGTGCAATAGGCAGGCGGTGTCTGAGCCGGGATCCATTGACATGCTGCCTCAAACACCACAGAGTGATTGCCAGGGCTTGGATTACTCCAGGTGAATGAAGGTGTCTGGGTCCCTCCCTCCAGGAGATCGTTGCATGCGAAGTAGTCGGGATAGTTTTGGTCGATCGAGCAGCCTGCGGCTTCGATATCACCGGAATCAGCTCTAATAACGGCACCATCCACCCTCATTCTGATGCTGATGCCGACGCTACTGGATTCATTGATACCATCATCCACATTACGTGTTGTCAAGCTATAGCTAACGGATGTCCCTTCGGAGACCGGGTTGGATGGCGATTGGGAGAGACCTGACAGCTGGATATCATTGGCTTCAACATTGGTGGGGATGTTGCAGCACAGCAACAAGTTGAAAAGAGTGATCAGCCAGAGCGTACACACCCGAGAGGATTTGGTGTTAGTGGTTATGTTGCCATAACTACATCGATAGACGTATCCCTCTATTTGGGTCAAGCATGAAGCGCCATGCATGATCCCCTCCTTAACATCCTCTGTTACTCGGGGTTTATTAATGGTTGCTCAACTCAGTGAACTCAGCTCCTTCTTATGATTATAGGAAAAAGCTTCCTGTTTTGTTGGCCGAGGTAGCTACAAATTTCGCAGCGGATGTCTTAACAGATACGCGGCAGTGGATCATCCTCTAACTCTTCGAGGATGCGAGCCCCTCCCAGCTCCGTCTGCAAGATGACATAGGGATCATCCTTACGTATCTCGCCGAACAAAGCCGCAAGATCGCCCCCGGGCAGGCTTTTCCAGTGCGTTAGGGCCAGGTCTGCTTGATCGGCGGCAACAACTGCGACTACCCGTCCTTCACAGGCCAGAAAAAGTGGATCATAGCCAAGCATTTCGCATACCGCATTGACCGGGTCGCGTACCGGGATGGCTGCTTGATCCAGTAACACCTGCATACCTGTGGCCCGGCAGATTTCATGGCTTACCGTGGCGATGCCGCCCCGTGTCGGATCTCGCATGAAGCGCAGGCCTGGTAGATCGTGCAGGACTTGAGTAAAGGGCAGCACCGAACCGGCGTCGGATTGCAGTTCCCCCTTCAAACCGAACTGTTCACGGGCGAGCATCACGGCTATTCCGTGGTCACCGACCGGACCGCTGACCAGAAGTTTGTCTCCCGGTTTGATCATCTCCATACCCAATTTTAGATTGTGGTCTCGTAGCCCGATGCCGGTTGTCGCCAGGTAGATTCCGCCACCTTCGCCGCGTCGGAGCACTTTGGTATCACCGGCAACCACCCGGACATCTACAGCCTTTGCGGTATTCGCTATGCTTTGGATGATGCGTTCCAATCGTGCAACCTCGAAACCCTCCTCAATAAAGGCGTTGAGGCTAAGATACTTTGGCACCGCGCCACTTACCGCCAGATCGTTGGTTGTACCGTGTACCGCCAGGGAACCGATGTCTCCACCGGGAAACTCCAGGGGTTGAACGGTAAATCCATCGGTGGTGAAGAGCAGGTCACCGTTTTCCAATCCGGGGAGCATAACGGCGTCCGCCTGGATATTCAGGTTGGGGTTTTTCAGATAACGTACGAACAGGGACTCGATCAGTTCCCGCATATAGCGCCCGCCATTACCATGGGCAAGTGATATGTGTGTATCCAGAAGAGTCATGGTTTATATCTATTGAGTCATAAAAAACCCCGCCATTGGGGCGGGGCCAGTTGTTTTTATCAGGTAGTTTGTGGTTATTGACTTTCTGCTGGTGCCGCTGGAGCAGCAGGTGCTACAGGGGCGGCATAAGGATAGCCATAACCATAGCCCGGGTAGCCATAACCATAGCCGGGGTAGCCATAACCATAGCCGGGGTAGCCATACCCGTAACCGGGATAGCCATAACCGTAGCCGGGGTAGCCGTAATGGCCAGGATAACCATAAGGTCCGTACCCATAAGGTCCCCAGGGACCATACCAATCGTCATCATCAAACCAATCAAAAGGACCCCAGAAAGCCTGAGCGGGTAGAGTCGCTAATAAAGCGGATCCTGCTATTGCAGCTACAGCAACGGTTTTTAAGGTTTTTTTCATGGCAGATTGTCTCCTTCGTATTATATTCTAATATTCCTTCAGGTGGTGAATTACCACCCAGCCTCAGCATCCTATTTTATTATTTTATCGGTTCAAGGCCTGTTGTGTTGCTGATCCTCGAACCTGATAAATACTATATGCTAGCAAAGGTTTTATTTGCTTGACCTAAATCATTAAATAACCAAGCTTTAATATTCTCGTATCAGAGCAGCTTTAATAGATGCCGGAAAGCATTTTCAATCTCCTGTTCATGGTTATAAAAGTGGGGTGAAAAGCGGATTCCACCGCCTCGATATGCACACAAAACCTTTTGCTGCATGAGACCTTGATAGAGGGCATGGTTATCTCTGTCGGGTACACGGAATGTCACGATACCTGCCCGTTTAAGAGGTTCTCTCGGGGTTAGCAGCTCAAATCCCGCAGCATCCACTTGCTCGATGATCGCATCGGCATTTCCGGTGATTTCAGTACTGATTGTATTCAGTCCGACCTCATGGATAAGGCTGAGACTCGCATGCAGGGCATGGATGCCCAGCATGTTAGGACTACCGCACTCAAATCGCCTCGCACTCTGCGCAGGTTGCCAATCGGTGCGTTCGAAATACCCCATGGATTCCACCATGTGCCAACCAAACTGGCGCAGCTTGAGCTGCGGCCTTAGTGTTGCGTTGCAATAGAAGAGGGCGACACCTTCAGGTCCGAGCATCCATTTGTGACCGTCCGCCACCACAATATCGGCATGACACGCTGAAAGATCGAAAGGGAATGCCCCCAAGCTTTGAATGGCATCAACGACAAAAATTATCTCATGGGCCTTGCAGTAATCGCCCAAGCCTTGCAGACGAAGACGCTCTCCAGTCGCATATTGGACAGAACTGACCGATAAGAGGCGAGTTTTTTCGTCACACAGCGCGATCAGATCATTGACAGGATCTTGACTGTGCGTCAGATCCAACAGGCGTAGTTCGACACCTTGGCTCTCGAGTGATTCCCAGACGATACGGTTGGAGGGAAACTCCTGAGCAATCGAAACGATATTATCCCCCGCTTGCCAATCGAGACCATAGGCAATCACCGACAGGCCTTCGGATGTGCTCTTCAGCAAAGCAATATCCTGATCCGAAGGAGCCTTAATCAACTGAGCCAGCAGGCTGCGCAGTTCACTCTCTACCTCTAGCCAGCGTGTATAGTGGGTGGAGCCATTGAATCCATTCTCTTGGGCGAATCGCATCACTTCAGCGACTGTCTGTGCCGGCCAGGGGGCGACGGCAGCGTGGTTCAGGTAGATCATGGCCGGATCGAGTGAAAATGGTGACACAATTGACCTCTATGTTATGTTGTCAATTTACTCAGGGGACAATATGCAGGCAAAAATAATACGGCATGATGCGTCAAAGGAGTATTTTTTCCAAGAAGGTTGTTATATCAACGAGCTGTCTAATCATGAGGGTGATGATGCCCTGTCGATCGCCCGCGCAAGGGTTGAGCCCGGTGTGACGACCAGACTGCATCGATTGAACCGCAGCACTGAGCGTTATTGCATTATCAGTGGCGAAGGAATGGTTGAGATCGAAGGACTGCCAGCGCAGATTGTAACCGCCGGGGACGTGGTGATTATCCCTCCAGGCGCTTCACAACGTGTCAGCAATACAAGTGATGATGACTTGGTATTCCTTGCGCTGTGTACCCCACGCTTCGAGCCCCAGGACTACTTAGAGCTTAATAATGATCAACTCGACCATTACATCCGGGAACGCGATCGATGATCTTGCCGGGATCTTTATTCAGCTACGGGATTTGCCTTTGATACTATAAAAATATTTTATAAGAAGCCGGGTATGAGTATTCTTGTTGTTGTTCGGTTATCTAATTAAAAAATAAATAAAAAGATCTAAAATATTGCAGTGTGAAAATCTGCTTACGGTGTCTTATACGTCATTCAAATAATCTATCGTAAAGGAAAAAAAATAGATATATAATTAAATTAGGAAATATTAATGACTAATACGCAAGTAGTGAGGTGTATCATGTCATTCGTTAACTGTAAACATATGCGTCGAGTAGTCATCCTTGCAGGCATACTACTCATAGGTGGTATTCTGCTTGAGGTTGTCGCCCACTGGCTGGTGTCGAGCATTGGTCTCCTGATCATCCAGCCTATCGCGTTTGGTATGGTTCTAATCAGCCCTGTGGTGATGCTGGTTGCAATGGTGCTCAGCCTTCTTCCCGGCAAGCGTTTCAAGGACTGCACTCAGTAGCAGCAGTCAGGCATTTGTGGGATCAGTGTCTCATCTATTTAGAGATCAATTGCTGCGCGCTTCCCGGCGCCAATCCAAACTCCTCTTCAACCATTCTCTGCCAACGCTCTTTTTTGAAAGTCTTTTCATCCGGTACCTTTCTATGTACCAGATTGATATGACAGTCGATACAGCTTTTACCTTCTGTCTCTTCCCTATGAATGGCATTGGTATCAGCCCGCATTCCCTGAATCGCTTCGAGCACATGGCAGCGTTTACATGAAGCCGAATTTGTTGCCTTGAACCATTTTCGCGCTTCGAACGCGGCTGATGGCAGATGTAATGCATTGATCACCGGGTCGTCATAGTCTGGTCCGAAGATTTTTCCCGAAATATGGACTAACAGATCCTTGCCGCCTTTGATGTGATCCCAGGTGGCGGCAAAGACGCCTTCGGATACATGACAATCACCACATGAGGCGCGAACACCCGATACCGGATTATAGTGGGTCGATTTCCGATAGATCTCAGCGGCAATCTCCATCGAGTGACAAGTGGTGCAAAATTCCTCTGAGTTCGTCTGCTGGTCAAATTCGATCAGAAACAGCATAAAGCCGATTCCGGCAAAACTACCGATGACCAATGCGTAGACTACATGACGGGTAATGAAGTAGGGCGGGTTCCTATTGCTCATCATCCTCCCCCAGTCCCAGGCCATAACCAAGGATCGGATTGCTCTTTTGGGATTGTTCCATCCACTGGTGATGGTCAGAGGATTTGATATATTGTTGAACCAGTTCATCGGCCCTGTCTTTGCCGGCAATCTGCTTTACTTGAGGTAGGAAGTGGGAATAGAAATTTCTTCCGACCAGATACATACCCTCCCACCAGGTATGATTGGCACTGGCCATGGAGGCGCCATGACGGGCGCGAGCTCCTTCGTCATGCCACAATTCCCAGTAGACGAATTCAATTGGTTCGTCAAATGGGATTGGTGTCAACAGCCCTTCAGAGTAGAGGGCTTGCATGATCTGTTTTGCCGGTATGCCGAATTTTTCATTGAACAGATTCACCACGGCATCGAACTGGTCCATGAAACTCTTGGTCAATGTCTTACTGTGACACTCAAGACAGACAAGTTGCATGGCTTGGCGTCTGCGCTTCGGTGTGGCGACGGCCTTGACTTTACCCATGCTGCCGTCAGCCTTGCTCAGTTCGCTCCCTCGTCTGGGAGGTGATTGTGACTCAGGAAGTTCCAGCTTATCGCCATCCTCGAACATCACCAGGTGCTGTCTGTGCGAGACAGGTGTGTTAAGGCTCCAGGCATTGCGCATACCAACATCGTGGTTTGCTTTCAATTTACCTGCGGCGCCCATGTGACAGGTAACACAGGTGGGGGCGGCTACGTAATCCTTTCCCGCAACCCAGCTGTCGCTGTCAAGCGCCATCTCATCCCGGTGTGCAATGTACTGCATGCCATGTTTGGACGCCTCGTAGATTGCCTTATCAGGAGAATCGGGTCCGGAATGGCATCGAACGCAGGC
>JASFJX010000206.1:0-6488 GCA_050119385.1 Candidatus Thiodiazotropha sp.
CATACATGATTACGAACCTAAAAAATCAACTACAAGGTGTATCGGCTACGCATCCCAGGAATTTACACGGATGAGCGAGAATAGTAACGCAATATACATGATACAGGATAGCCGGCTTATTGAATCAACCCGGCGACAAATAGATTGCTTTCAGCCGTTATATGCCTGCCTATAGCTTGCGCTGCAAAACGCCGCTGTAGCACACCGCAAACAAGCCCTAGTGAAGTTGCCAGAGATCGATATATTGCTGATAAAAGGCCGGGTCGTCGACAACGGCGCCACGCTGCCCCACGATGGCCGAGGCAAACTGCTGGGCACGTTCCAGTGTCAGCGACAGCGGCCATCCGAGTTCCAGGCCAAGTATGAGTACAGAGGTCAAGGCGTCCCCCGCGCCAACTGTATCCACCAGATTGAGATTGAGCTCGGGCTCTATCCGGTGGATATGCCCATCCTCAGCCACGGCAAACACCCCTCGCTTACCCAGAGTAACCACCAGTCCTTTCAGGTTGAAACGCTCTCTAAAAGCAGCGGCCATCGTCGACAAGTCGTTGCTCTCGCCAGCGATTTGCCGCAATTCTTCCTCATTCAGCTTGACCCAGTCGGCTTCGGCAACCCAGTTCAACACAACCTCCCGCTGCCACCAGGGATCACGCAGATTGACGTCCATAAAGATGCGTTGAGGATGGTTGGCCTTCAACCTGTTCAGCGCTTCAAGGGCGATGGGATTCCGCAATCCCAGGCTGCCGTGATAAAGGGTGGAGGCATGAACCTCTACCACACCAGTGGCATCGATGAAGTCGTAGGCCACGCCGGCCCGGATATCATAGCTCGGCTCTCCCGCCTCGAAGGTGATTGCTACCCGACCTGTGGGATGTTGCGCATCGCGCTGCAGGTATGCTGTCTCCATCCCCCAACGCGCCATCGACTGCGCAATGGCATCACCCTCGCCATCGCGGCCGATACGACTGACAAACAGAGGAGATCTGCCGAATGCCTGTAGATGCCAGGCGACATTGAATGGGGCACCACCCAACACCTGTTCCCCTGTGGGGAAACAGTCAAAAAGCACCTCACCAAAGATCGCTATAGCGGTTTTATTCATAGCTACCTTGCTTCACACACCCAATAGCCGGTTGATCAACTGCGGATGATAGTGAGCCGCTCCCTCGAGAATCCCGGCGCTGTAGTTGCCGTTCATGGCCATAAAACCACCCTTGGCCATATAGAGGCTGTCACTGTTGCCGTTTTCGTCCACCAACCGTTGCGCCTGTTGTCTGACTTGATCTTGCGCATTCGCCACCAATACTGCGGGTATCGGACTGATCAACACCTCCATGTCATTGCCGCTATCACCGGAAAAGACGATTTCGCTGAGGGTATAGCCCAAGGACTGCCGGAGAAAATCGATGGCGTGATACTTGCTCGCCCGCTTCGGTAAGACATCGAGTAATCCGGTGCCGACTGTCTCATCGGTACTCCAAATCAGACTGGCATCCACCTTTTCCTGTCGCAATCGCAACGCCATCTCATCGAGTATCGGCTGATATGCATGCTCGAGAGAGAGATAGTAGCTCAGTTTGAAACGGTTCTGTTTCCTATTCTCCTGCAGGCGCAGGGCAGGAATATCGGAAAACAGCTGTTTCAGATCCTGGTGGGATTTGCCCCGCCAGTCTTGACTGATATGCCGGTCCCAGTTCGATTGATGGCACCAATCATCAGGGGTATCCAGATGGTAGAGAGAGGTACCGACATCGCCGATTACATAGTCCGGTTGTGGCAATGAGAAGTCGGCAATGGCCTCTTTCACCAGCGACTGATCCCGGCCACTGACGTAGGCCAGTAGAACATCCTCGCTGGCACATAGCTGTTTGAATCTCTCCCCGGCCCCCGCCGACTCCGGCTGTGGGCCATTGGGAATAAGGGTACGATCCAGGTCTGTACAAACCAGCAGTCTTTCATTCATTGTTCTACAGGGACGTTGCAGCTTTTGAAAAAATCGTAATGATCAATCGCCTCCAAAATACCCAATGCATGTGAGCGATTGGCAAAATAGATACGTTCGTGATCCACCATATGCGATAGCTCCTCATGATGGCGGTTGGCCACCACCACTGCCAGGGTATTCCCTCGCATCATATCCTCGTCGGCACCTGAGCCCCCCGCCACCAGGATATTCTCCAGAGGAATATCCAGACGCTGGGCCACATAGCGCAGGGCCTGTCCCTTGGAAGCGCGGGAGGGCAGGATATCGAGGAACTGTCCGAAGGCGTGAATCACATTGCAGGTCAGCTCCTCCTTGTGTAACAGGGTATTGATCTCATCCACGGAGGGCGCCTTGTTGGGATCGTAGTGATAGGCGATCTTGAAATAGCTCTGTTCCTGTTTCGATTGCGGCTTGATCCCCGGCAGGTTCGCCATTACTCGTCGCACACTTTTTGGTTGCCACAGATGATCGATATGCTCGATCCAGAAGTCATCGATGGATAGGCCCTGGGTGTAGTGAATCTTGGTGCCGAGACTGGTGATCAATACATCGGGGATAGGGATTGAGAACTTCTTCATCATCATCAAGGCATCATCCAGACGCCTGCCGGTGGCGATCCCAAAGGTCGCGCATTTCCTGTTTTGCCGCACTACCTCGATAAATTTTTTCAGTCCTGAGGGATTACCCAGGAGGTTCTGATCCAGATCGGTAAAGATGGCCCGGTCACGATGGCGATGTTTGACATATTTCGGCGGCTTGGTGGGCAGTCGGTCGTGCCCTGCCGGCAAAGGCTCGATCCTGGCAAAGTACTTTTTGGCATGGGCCTTCCAGGAATAGTGCTTACGTACTCCGTTCAAACCATTGCGGGAAAATTTCTGCCACAGGCTGTTGTCATGCAATATCTTCAACAGGCTGCTGCGGATTGCCCTCTTGTCCAACGGATCCACCAACAGTCCATTGTTACAGTTGCCGATGATATCGACCGGCCCGCCGTTCTCCGTAGCAATCAGCGGCAGACCACTGGCTGCCGCCTCGAGCAGGGTCAGTCCAAAGGGTTCGGTTAAAGCCGGGTTGATAAAGACCCCTTTTGATAACGCAGCCAGGCGATAGATATCGGGCACCTCTTTGGCCAGGTGGCGCTTGGGGATCGCCACATGACCATATAGGTCGTAAAGATCGATCATCATCAGCAACTCGGTCATCACCGATTGCGGCCCACTCTCCATGTCCCTTATATCATCACGATTACCGGCTACGATCACCAAGTTTGCCGCCTTCTGGAGTTGGCTCGATTCACCATAAACTTCAAGTAGTGTGAGAATATTCTTGCGCTCGTCGGGACGTGACAGGGCAAGGATGATCGGTTTATCCGGTTGCCGCAGAAATCGCACCAGGCTTTTGGCGAAGGGTATCTCTTTAACAGTGGTATGAGGCGGGTGAAACTGAGTCAGATCGGTGCCGGGCGGAATCACCGCCATATTGTCCGGCTGATAGTAGTTGTAGAGGCTATACTGCTCCTCTATCTCGTTATGGGTGCTGGTGATGACCAGATCCGCATTTGCCAGCAGCTCCTCTTCCGCCTCGATGCGCCGGTCCATGTTGTAGCGCTGGTCGATATCCTGGCCACTCAATCCTTTCGCCAATAACTGATGTCGCTTGTCACGCCCCAGGGAGTGACCGGTATGGACCAATGGAACGCCCAGGAGGTGCGACAGCCTGACTCCCACATAACCGGCATCCGCATAGTGGCTGTGGACGATATCCGGCATGCGCGGTTGCTCATTCAACCAGTTGAGCAGGTTATCCATAAAGCTATCGAGATGGTCCCACAGGGTTTCCTTCATCAGATAGCTCTCTGGCCCCGCATCGACACGTACGATCCTCGCTTTGGAGGAGAGGGGTTCTATCATCTCGGCATAGTCATCGCTGACATCGGCATCCACCACCCGCCGAGTCACAAGATCCACCTGGGAAACAGAGCCCAACTCCGCCAATGCCCTGGCCAGGTCGACCACATACTTGGTTTGCCCACCGGTGTCGGCATCGCGCCCGAGTTCCAGATCGTGTCCGCGTATCAGCCCGTGCACACTTATTAAACAAATATACATAGCGTTTTAGAGGTATGCGGTAACCCTTAGATTCATCCTTCCAGGTTATCAATTGTCTTTTGACCTGACGTATTTCCCTTAGTTTTAAGCTTATGCCAGGCCCCTGAATTATTATGCTCGATTAGTATGTTAACAAAAATTACTAGATATTGCTGGACAAAACGAGAATACCCGAATGGTACTGACTTGAAGCCAAACGGCTCCCTCGATCGTTCAAACAGGATAGCAAGAAAAGCAGATTCTGGCGCGCCAGGCCGCACCATAGGCCTTGATTTTTTCTAACGAGCCCTTTTTAAATAGAGATCGAAACTCTGCTGCCCTAAGCATGACATGAGACAGTATATGCAGGCTAGCCAAGCCACTCCAGCAGCAAGCAAAATCAACAGCAACGGAATCGCATTTATGTGATTAGTTATGTAGTCAATTTTTATACGCAACTTGATTTTATCATGCTCATGTATCTCTTAATTTCTTGGCTTACAGTCTGGCTAACTAAATAAAATGTAAAATATTTGAACGAACGCTTCAATAATGTAATATAAGTTGATATGCTTGAATGGCGTCGCAGCGACGCTTCGCATCCCTGAAAGAGGTAAATACTACTAATAATTCATTGCAGGAATGCAATGAAAAAATAAGGAGAAAATCATGAGGATTTTAACTGATAAGGAATTGAAACTCGTTGAAGGCGGCACTAACGAAACCGTCACTCCCGAAGAACCGGAGACCCCGACTGTTCCTGATTGCCCAACTATTCCGGTTTGCCCGCCTACTCCCGTTTGCGCACCTCCCCCAGTTTGTAAACCCAGACCAAAACCTCACCACCATTGCCATCATTCCCATCGCCCTCGTCACCACCATGGGTGCTGATGGCACAATGACAACGCAATAGGTCAGCCTTACTGCTGATCGTACGGATTGGCTGATCATCAGCCAATCCGTTTAGTAACGAGTGACACAAGGATGAGTGGAAACCTATTCAGGCGTGAGGTTATAGAATCGCAGCAAATCAATCGCCAAACCGGCGAGATACTACTGATACAGTCTTTACCATTGTGGTACATCACCCTTGGTATTGTCATTGCAGCCCTAACGATTATTCTGTTTCTCTCTTTTGCTGAATTCACACGCAAGGAACGCGTTTTCGGACTCACCGTGCCCGGCCATGGCGCCATACGACTGACAGCCCTGGATACAGGCATCATATATGCCTCACACGTTACAGAAGGCTCACATGTCTCCGCCGGCGATTTACTGTTTGAGATTCGTCAAGAAAAGTTCAGCGATCTGGGAGATACCCAAAAACTCATCCAAGAAAACCTGGCGGATCAAAGCGACAAACTTGTTGATGAGATCAGAAATCGCGTTCATCAAGCACAACTGGAAGCCGCAAGCCTGAAAAATAAGAGTACATTGCTGGAACAGGAAATCGCGTCATTAAAAGCGGAAATCGCTTTGCAAGTTAAACAAGTTACCACCAAGAAAAGACTTGCGGAGAATCTTCTGCCATTGTACGAAAAACGTATCATTCCGGAATTGCAATATCAGCAGCAAGTCAGCGAACACATTGAACAACAAACACGACTCGAAACCTTGAAGCGGTCACTACTGGCCTTAAAATCACGGCATAATGAGACAATCAATGAAATACGCTCCACACGGCTTCGCGCCGAGGCAGATCAATCAGCCCTGGAACGCACCCTGCTCTCGACCCGGCAACAAAACCTGGTTCAGCGCGGGTCTCACCTCAACTACATAAGAGCACCGGTAGCCGGCATCGTCAGCAATATCCTGGTGGATGCGGGTCGCCAGATCGAAGCCGGCGAATCATTAGCAACCCTTTTGCCGCAAGGCGTCAACTTGGACATTCAGGTCTTCATCCCCAGTAATGCAATCGGTTTTTTGAAAAACGGGCAACAGGTCAAACTTCGATATGACGCCTTTCCCTACCAAAAGTTCGGAGTATATGCCGGCGAACTCACTGAACTGACCCATATCGATGTATCACTACAGGAGATGCAACTTCGCTTTCCGCACCTCATGGAAAAATATCAAGGTATGACATTTTTCCGGGCCACAGTGCGCCCGGAATCACAAACGATTCAAGCCTATGGAAAACAGGTATCACTCAAGGCCGGCCTCACATTGGAGGCGGATATCCATTTAGAGAGAAAACGGCTTATAGAATGGGTATTTGACCCGGTGCTTGCTCTTGGCCGCAGCATCTAATCTTGTGTTCCAACTCACTCAGTAACTAACGATATGGAATTATTTGACCGCTTACATTTTGGTGGACGAGACAGGGTGCCCATAATCCTACAAACCGAGGCGGCGGAATGCGGCCTCGCATGTCTTGCCATGTGCGCCGCACCTTTCGGTTACGAAACCGATCTGCG
>JASFJX010000207.1:0-6483 GCA_050119385.1 Candidatus Thiodiazotropha sp.
TTGCGCGTCGTTGCGCCTTGCCCTGCACCACCACAAACGCACACTTCACCCTGTCCAACTGATCTTTTTAGGTTTAATCTAAGCGACCGGATGAAACAATTGGTTTTATCATCAATAGGTTGGTATTGACTCCGGAGTTTAAAGACGATGTTTGAGGGTAGTTGGATAGCCTGAGCGTGGCTTGGCGTTCAGGTGACTATGCCACTCAGAAGTAGCCAATCCTGCTGCTGTTTATGTGCCTCAATAGTCGCGAATGCCTGGTAAGCGGGCTCCACTTCCTGCTGCTGTTCTGCAAGAATTCCGGAGAGGGCGAAACGACCGCCGGGTCGGATGAGTTGTGCAAAATCGGGGGCGAGTTGGATCAGTGGGGCAGCGAGAATATTTGCAACCAGCAGGTCAAACTGCCCGGGTGGCAGCTCATCGGGCAGGCATGTTGTGAGACGGTTAGAAACGCCGTTTTTTTCTGCGTTGTCTCTACTGGCGATCAGGGCCTGATGGTCATGGTCGAGGGCGACGGCAGAGGCTGCCCCGAGTTTCAGTGCGGCTATTGCCAGGATACCGGAGCCACAGCCGTAATCGATGATGTGCTTTCCCTCCAGCTCTTGAGCATCCAGCCACTCCAGGCAGAGTGCCGTGGTAGGGTGTGTGCCCGTACCGAAGGCCAATCCCGGATCGAGTTTGATTATAACGGCGTTTTTTTGATCGATCGATTCGCCTGCCGGACAGACCCACAAGCGGCGTCCGAAGGGCATGGGCTTGAAATGATCCAACCAGACCCTTTCCCAAATCTTGTCTTCGATGCGTTCCCATCGCAGTCTGGCTACCAGCCCGGGGTCTAGGAATGAGGTAAGTGAGGTTTGTAGATGCGTCGGGTCCTGATCTCCCTCGAACAGGGCGGTGACTCTGGTATGTTGCCACAAAGGGGTTGATTCAGGCGGGATTTCCAGCAACGGTTGATCACCCGCATCACCCAAGGTGACAGATAATGCACCGAGGTTTTCGAAGACCAACTCTAACAATGGAGCTTCAGTCTCGCTGCAGTCGATTGAGAGTTGCAACCACATATTATTTTTTGTAGTTATAAGTTTGTTGAGTGATACGCGATACTCCCTCTGAATTTGCGAATTCAGGTTAAAGTCCGAGTTTCTTTTCCAGGTAGTGGATATTGGCGCCACCTTCGATGAAGGCAGCGTCGCGCATGATGTCCTGATGCAATGGAATGTTAGTCTTGATGCCACTGATGACCATTTCCTGCAAGGCGATGCGCATCCTGGCAATGGCCGATTCACGGGTCTCTCCATGGGTGACAAGCTTGCCAATCATGGAGTCGTAATAGGGAGGTACTCGGTATCCATCGTATATATGGGTGTCGACACGAACACCTGGGCCGCCTGGGCTATGGAGTTGAGTGATGGTGCCGGGACTGGGTAGGAATTTTACGGGATCCTCGGCATTGATACGGCACTCGACTGCATGGCCATGAAGTCTGATCTCTTCTTGCTGATAACTCAGGGGTTCACCGGCGGCGATGAATATCTGTTCTTTGACGATGTCGATACCGGTGATCAGTTCGGTGACCGGATGTTCCACTTGCACCCGAGTATTCATCTCAATGAAATAGAACTCATCGTCCTCATAGAGAAACTCGAAAGTGCCGGCCCCCCGATAGCCGATCTGGCGGCAGGCTTCGGCGCATCGCTCGCCCACATCTCTGCGTTGCTGTTCGCTGATGCCTGGCGCGGGTGCCTCTTCAACCACCTTCTGGTGACGACGTTGCATAGAACAGTCGCGTTCACCGAGGTGAATCGCATTGCCATGGGTGTCGGAAAGGACCTGAAACTCGATATGGCGAGGATTGCCGAGGAACTTTTCCATATAAACGGTGCCGTTACCGAATGCGGCTTCGGCTTCGGCCTTGGTCATGGCAACTGCATTTAACAAGGTTGCTTCGGTATGCACCACTCGCATGCCCCGGCCGCCGCCCCCACCGGCTGCCTTGATGATGACCGGGTACCCGATTTCGTTCGCGATATCTTTGGTACGTCTTGCATTGTTGTCCAGCGGACCGTTAGAACCCGGTACTGTGGGCACATTTGCCTTGCGCATGGCTTCGATAGCAGCCACTTTATCACCCATGGTGCGGATAGTTTCGGCCTTGGGCCCGATAAAGATAAAGCCGCTATTTTCCACCCGTTCTGCGAAATCGGCATTTTCTGATAGAAAGCCATAACCGGGGTGTATGGCAACCGAATCTGTGACTTCGGCGGCGCTGATTATGGCAGGTATATTCAAATAACTCTCGCTCGAGGGGGCTGGGCCTATGCACACCGATTCGTCGGCAAGTAGCACATGCTTCAAGTCACGATCAGCCTCGGAGTGTACGGCAACTGTCTTGATGCCGAGTTCTTTGCAAGCACGTAGGATGCGTAATGCTATCTCACCGCGATTGGCGATTACTATCTTGTCTATCATGGTTTCACTCAATCAATGATGAATAGCGGTTCGTTGTATTCTACAGGTTGACCGTTTTCCACCAGGATTTTCTTCACGGTGCCGGTCTTATCTGACTCTATTTGGTTGAGGATCTTCATCGCTTCAATGATGCACAGGGTGTCACCGACTGTGACCGTCTGGCCCTCCTCTACGAATGGTTTGCTGCCTGGAGAGGGGGAACGGTAGAAGGTGCCTACCATCGGAGAGTTTACGCTGTGTCCCTGGATCTCCTCGGCTGGTGCTTGTGCGTCGGGGGCGGTGGCTGCAAGTGCGGGTGCAGGCGCCGGTGCAGTTACTGCTTGAGGTGGCATACTGGGGATGGCTATGGTTGAGGGCGTAGAACTATGACGGCTGATTCTGACCGATTCCTCTCCTTCATGAATCTCGATCTCTGCAACGTCAGACTCCTCGAGTAATTCAATCAGTTTTTTTACTTTGCGAATATCCATGTTGACCTGTCTCTAAGTATTATTGTTGAGCTGCGTGATGGCGGCTTGCAAGGCGAGTTCATAACCCTCCGCACCCAAGCCGGTGATAACACCTATGGCTTTGTCAGAGAAATAGGAGTGCTTACGAAACTCCTCTCTGGCGTGCATATTGGAGAGATGGACCTCTATGTAAGGTATGTCTGTGCCCAGTAACGCATCCCTAAGCGCTATGCTGGTGTGGGTGAATGCTGCCGGGTTGATAATGATGAAACAGACATCCGATTGTTTGGCCTGATGTATCCATGTCAGGAGTTCGTGCTCCGCGTTGCTTTGCCGGAAATCGATATCGAATCCCAGCGTTTTGCCTCGGTTTTCCAGGCGTTGGCGAATGGCGTCCAGTGTCTCGTGACCATAGTGTTCGGGTTCCCGGGTGCCAAGCAAATTCAAATTTGGGCCGTTAAGTACCAGGATGGTTGCCATTATCCATTATCCATTATTCCAGAGCAGTGAAATGAGTCTACACCCCCCTATGCCTTTGTCTCTGATGCATTCCCTGCAACAGGGATCTATGGGGGTGGTTGTGAATCGGTAGATTCTGCAAGATCAGCGTGATTTTGTCCAGTTTCAATGCAGTACATATCAAGATCGTTGCAAATTACTGTATCGCTCGATTTACATGGGCGCTGAATTCCTTGGCCGGCTTGAACCCTACCAGCCGATAGTTTTTACGTTCACGCCCATCGCTGCCATAGAAAATGATGGCAGGCGGGCCAGGCAGGCCGAAATGTCCCTGCAGCAAGGCCTGGTCGATATCGTCGTTGGCAGTGACATCGGCCTGCAACAGGTGTGTATTGGCGAGCGCATCGATTACCCGGGGATCGGAAAAGGTATATTTCTCCATCTCTTTACAGGAGACGCACCAGTCGGCGTAGAAGTCGAGCATCACCGGTTTTCCTTGGCTGCCGGCAAAAGCGATTTCACGTTGCAGATCATCGATGCTTTTAATGCGTTTGAATTGCAATTCCTGGTGACCTTGAGCACCACCGGCTATAGCGATCCCGCGTAGCGGTTGCAGGGTGTCTTTGCCTCCCGATGCGGCACCTACCAGCATTAAAGTGCCGTAGACCAGGAACACGAATCCGAGGCCTTTCCAGAGTTTCTGCCATCCACTTGCCTCGATCTCTAGGTTACGCAGGGCTCCCATGTAGATCGCGGAGACGATAAAGAGAATGCCCCACAGTAACATGGCGATATCGGCAGGAATGATACGCTCAAGCATGATGATGGCGACGCCCAAAAGGGCGACGCCGAATACCGCCTTGACTGCATCCATCCAACTGCCGGCATGGGGTAGCAATTTGCCGGCGGAAGTGCCGATCGCAATCAGCGGTGATCCCATGCCCATGCTGAGGGCAAACAGCGCCAGGCCTCCCAGCAAGGCATCACCGGTCTGGCCGATATAGATAAGGGCGCCTGCCAACGGTGGCGCGACACAGGGACCGACTATCAGAGCGGAGAGAAACCCCATGATGGCAACCCCGGTGAGGGAACCGCCTTGCTGCTTATTGCTGACTTCGGTGAGTCGACTCTGCAGGCTAGTAGGTAGCTGCAGGTCATAGAAACCAAACATTGACAGGGCCAGCAGCACAAAGATCAAGGCAAAGGCGCTGAGAATCCATGGATTCTGAAAGTAGGCTTGCAGGTTCTCGCCGAACAGTCCGGCTAAAACGCCAGCAATGGTATAAGTAAGCGCCATCGCCAATACATAGACCAGTGATAGGGTGAAGGCCTTTTGGGTGGTGATATTATCGCCATGTCCGGCAATGATTCCCGATAGGATGGGGATCATCGGAAAGATACATGGAGTGAAAGCCAAACCCAGACCAAGCAGAAAAAAGAGACCGATGATAAGCAGGGTGGAGCCCCCTTTCAGGGTTTCTGTTATTTCGTCCAGCTCCGATATGGGCTCACTGGGCGAGGCGGGCGGCGTTGCATCCGTAGGGCTTATGGCTTCGCTCGCTTCGGCCGTTGAGATAGCCGGCAGAGTCAGGGTGAACTGCTTGTTTATGGGGGGATAGCATACGCCGATTTCAGCGCACCCCTGATAACCCACCTGCAAGGTGAACTCGCCTGCTTGGGTTGTGGTTCTCACAAGGGGTTGGATAAGATCGATCTCGTCGTGGTAAACGGCAATATCGCCGATTGTGCCATCGGGCCTTACTGAGTCCTGTTTGATCTCAGGTTCGGGTAGTGTGACCTTACCTAGGGCGACCTCCTGGTTATCGCCTGCCGAGAGGGTGATCTTGTCATGATAGAGGTAGGTTCCCTCGGCGATACTCCAGTAGAGACGCAGGTGAGTGCCGTCCTCAACAGTTACCGAGAGCTTATAGGCCTCTTCAGGATCCAGTAATTCATCTTCGTCATTGTTGCCGAAGAGTGGATTCGGCTCCGAAACGCCGATATCGAGCAATGGCTCCGCAAACGCTTCGGTGCGCTTAACTACCGGCATCGGTTCAAGTGCCAGTCGTATCTCCTGGATGTGTGGCGGAAAGCAGATTCCCTGGTCTGCGCAGCCCTGTGAACGCGCCTTCAGCAGCAGGGTCTCCTGAGAACCCTGCATGCGTTTAATTGGAATTTCCGCAATCGCTTTATTGCGATAGATGGCGACTTCGCCAAAGAATTCGTCGTTCTTTATCTTGGCCTTGGATAGTTTCGGTTCTCCGATTTCTATACCGATGCTATCGCTGTCGAAATGGATCTTGTCGCGATACATGTAGTAGCCATCTGCGATACGCCATTCAACCCGCAGTTTTTCTGTGCCATCGGTGCGCCCGGAGATCTGAAAGGCCTGGTCTGGCAACAGTAGCTCGTCCTCATTCCAGGCTGCCATACTCAGGCTGGATAACACCAGCAGCATCAGGAAGATGGTTATCGCTTCTATTCTTTTGTGCATCTCTCTACCCAGTCGAGGTAATCGCCCAGCCCATGCTCTACAGGGACTGCGATGATTTCCGGAAGTTCATAAGGATGTTCTGCCCGGAGCGCATTCTCCACATATTCGTATTGTTCTCTCGTCGTCTTTATCAGCAGCAGAATCTCCTCGGACTGTTCCAACTGCCCCTGCCAATGGTAGACAGAGGTCACGGGCGAGGTGAGATTGACGCATGCTGCCAGTCTCTGTTCCAGCAAAGACCTGGATAGCTTCAGTGCTGTCTCCCTGTCGGGCGCGGTACAGAGTATCAATAGGTGTGGTGTCGGCATTGGCGGAAAATACACTATCCACAAGCGACTGGCAAAAAATGCGGATGATTGGCTGGCACCTGCTGGCAGGATGATTTCCCAAAGTCTTTGCAGAGGTCGTTTGCTAGCCCGAATATTTCACCCGGTCGCTTGGAAAAGAAATTAACCAGCGGTTTTTAAAAGATATTTCTGGAATATTAGCTAAGTACAAAGTGTAACCGGCCAACGCTGAACGCGCCCTCGTACCGGTCTCGCCGCCCAGCTGCGGTATTTGCTCAATCGTCCATCCTTCGGTCCGTAAACGGCACATCCCTGTGCCACT
>JASFJX010000208.1:0-6447 GCA_050119385.1 Candidatus Thiodiazotropha sp.
CTGACAAGACCTTTGAAGCGACTTTCAAAATTCTGCGTCATCAAGCGCCTGCGTTTTAGCTCGATTTGTAAACGCTCAAGAATCGGCGATTGATGCGCAGTTACGTGACCGGGCTTATTTTCCAAGATGGTCTGACCTGTCCAATCAACCAGTTCGAGATAGTCTTTGAGCCACTCTTAGTCAGTGATGGCAATAATTGTTATACTCCAATTATTGTAAACATGGAGTATAGCGCTAATGCCACAACTGCTCGAGATTTTGCTGGATGTGCGCCCGGGAGCGATATCGGCAGCACTGGATGCGGCTGAGCAGGTCGGTGGCAAGTTCATGCGGCACTATGAATCAGCAGCGAAGTTACTACCTAAGACGCTGCAAAAAGCACTTGTGGATGTTATGCATTGATCCTTCCATTGTCCGATAGTTAGTTATTTTCTGTGTCTTTCAGCGGATTTCATGAATTCCCAAAATTAATTAGTGTCCGTCCAGAAACGACTTGAACATTGTTAGGCGCCAGAAATTGTGACGCAAAAGGGAAAAATCGACAGGTCATAGGATTCAGGATACAGCGACTTAACCCGAACGTTTCGTTCGGGTTAATCACTAAAGGCTATGAGTAACAAAAGATGTGAGTGACTTTATGTAATTTTAGCCACTTCGCTATGGATCACGCTGATATCTTCATGTCTGACATCCTTGCCGGTGATGAGGAAGATTACATGCCCCCCGATATTCTTGGCATGCCCACCGATACGCTCCAGGGCCCGGATCGCCAGAACAATATCCACCACATGACCAACACTGCGCGAGTCTTCCATGATGAAGGTCGAGAGTCTGCGCAGCGCGCCCCTGAACTCATCGAACAATTGATTCTCAAGCTCGATAACTGACAATGCCAGCTTACTATCCACCTTAGTAAAGGCTTCCAGACTCGTGACCAGCATCTCATCGACAAAAGCGGCCATATTGTAGATATCGCTTAGTATCTCGTTACTGGGTGGCGGCTTGCCATTATCATAGAAGTGAATCGTCAATTTAGCGATCTTACGCGCCTCATCGCCGACCCGCTCCAGATCGGTGACTATCTTCTGTACGGTCAGGATGTCGCGCAGATCCTTGGCCATCGGCTGACGCTTGGCGATCAGGCGGATGATCTCCTCATCGGCCTGGATATCGATCTCGTTGAGTTCCCGATCACGGTCGATAACCAGGCCGGCTTCCTTGATATCCTCATCCTTGAGTGTCTGTACGGCTCTGCGTAACTGATCAAGGCCCAGCTCGCCCAGCTCTTTCACAAGCCGGTTGATTCTATCGAGTTCTTCGGAGAATGCCTTAACAATGTGTCTGCTGGTCATCTCATTCATCTATTTTACCTTTAACCGAAACGACCGGTGATATAGTCTTCGGTCAATTTATGACGGGGGGTGGTAAAGATCTGATCCGTCTCGCCCACCTCGATCAATTTGCCGAGATGGAAATAGGCAGTACGCTGACTCACCCTGGCCGCCTGCTGCATGGAGTGGGTAACGATAGCGATAGTGTAGTTTTCCCGCAACTCATCGATCAACTCTTCGATCTTGGCGGTGGCTATGGGATCGAGAGCGGAGCAGGGTTCGTCCATCAGTATCACTTCCGGACTTACCGCAATCGCCCGCGCTATGCAGAGGCGTTGCTGCTGACCGCCCGAGAGACCGGTTCCGGGCTGATCCATACGGTCTTTGACCTCATCCCAGAGACCGGCCCGGGTAATGGAACTCTCAACTATCTCGTCCAGGTGTTTGGCATCGTCACACAAACCGTGAATGCGCGGGCCGTAAGCAACATTGTCGTAGATCGATTTGGGAAACGGATTGGGCTTCTGAAACACCATACCTACACTGGCACGCAGCGGCACCACATCCAGCCCGCCATCGTAGATATCCTGCTCATCCATTTTGATCTGGCCGGTGACACGGCAGATATCGATGGTGTCATTCATACGGTTGAGGCAGCGCAGAAAGGTCGACTTGCCACAACCGGAGGGCCCGATCATCGAAATCACCTGGTTCTTGCCGATATCGAGATTGACATCGAAGATCGCCTGCTTGTCGCCATAATAGACATTGACGTTGCGACAGGTCATACGGGGATCGTCTACATAGATCTCACCAACCGTCCCACTGCCCTGATGTTCATATGAAGCCTGCATATCGACCTCTGTCGCGACATCCGGATTCATTGTTTTGGTGACCGCGCCACCCTGATTGACTAACTCGTCCATACTTAACCTCGCTTGCATTGGTTTACCAACGCCGCTCAAATTTCTTTCTT
This sequence comes from Candidatus Thiodiazotropha sp., assembly GCA_050119385.1. GTDB lineage: Bacteria > Pseudomonadota > Gammaproteobacteria > Chromatiales > Chromatiaceae > Thiodiazotropha. Next base: position 2,308 of record JASFJX010000208.1, read on the forward strand.
AGCCAGACGGCCAATAGATTCATGCTGATAAGGAAGGCCAACAGCACCATGATGGCAGCGGATGTGCGTTCCACGAAAGCACGCTCCGGGCTGTCCGCCCAGAGGTAGATCTGCACCGGCAGTACCGCCGATGGATCAAAGGGACCGCCAGGGATGTCGACGATGAAGGCCACCATACCTATCATCAGCAGGGGTGCGGTCTCCCCCAGGGCCTGGGCCATACCGATGATGGTGCCGGTGAGCATGCCGGGCATCGCCAGGGGCAGCACATGATGCGTAATCGTCTGCATCGGCGAAGCCCCGACGCCAAGTGCCGCTTCGCGAATCGACGGCGGCACCGACTTGAGTGCGGCGCGGCTGGCGATGATAATGGTCGGCAGGGTCATCAGGGCCAACACCAGGCCACCCACCAGGGGTACCGACCGGGGCAGGCCGAAGAAGTTGATGAACACCGCCAGGCCCAACAGACCAAAGACGATGGAAGGCACAGCCGCCAGGTTATTGATATTGACTTCGATAATGTCGGTCCAGCGGTTCTTGGGGGCAAACTCCTCGAGATAGACCGCCGCGGCAACACCCACCGGGAAAGAGATCAGCAAACAGATCAACAGGGTGAAGAATGAACCATAGACCGCACCCTTGATACCCGACAGTTCCGGTTCACGGGAGTCACCGGCTGTGAAGAATGTGGTATTGAAACGCTTCTCGATGCGATCTTGTTCCTGCAGCGTCTCAATCCACCCCAACTGGTTGTTCTTGATGCGCCGGTCACTCTCGGGAAGATTGAGATCGATATGCCCCTTGATCAGCATATCCACATCGTCATCCGCCACTAGCCATACACTCTGCCGGGTACCGATGAGAGCGGGATTCTGCATCACCATATCCCGTAACTGAAAGCTGGCACCGGTGCTCACCAGGCTATATAGGGCCTTCTTTTCACGACGATTGGTGACCTCGGGATACATCGCCTGCAGGGTCTTCTTCACCAGTCCACCATAGTTCGCCTGGGAGAGCAGTTGCGGATCGGTCTCACCCACAGGGGCGATCATCTCAGGATCGAAGTTGATATCCAGCTTCACGTAGGTCTGCTGGAAAGCGGTGTACCCATTGGCAAAGATACTGATAAACAGGAATGAGACGAACACCAGGCCGAGAACGATCGCACCCAAACCGATTCGCTTGAAACGCTTTTCCTGACGGTAGCGGCGCTCAAGTCCCTGCTGGACCCGCACCATCGTCTTGTCATGTTGTTGCTGCAGATTATTCATACTGTTCACGGTATTTACGCACGATGTGCAGAGCGATCATGTTGAGGGCGAGAGTAATCACAAACAGCACCAGGGCGAGGGCAAACGCCGCCAGGGTCTTGGCACTATCGAACTCCTGATCCCCCACCAGCAGGGTTACGATCTGAACGGTAACCGTCGTCACCGCCTCCAATGGATTGGCGGTGAGGTTGGCGGAGAGGCCTGCGGCCATCACCACGATCATGGTCTCACCAATGGCCCGCGAAACGGCCAATAAGACACCACCGACAATACCCGGTAGTGCGGCGGGAATGATCACCTGGCGTATGGTTTCAGAACGCGTGGCGCCCAGACCGTAGGAGCCGTCACGCATCGCCTGGGGTACCGCATTGATGACATCGTCCGACAGGGAGGAGACGAAGGGGATGATCATGATCCCCATCACCACACCCGCGGCAAGGGCCGATTCGGAGGAGACGCTCAATCCCAGAGAGCTGCCCATATCGCGGAAGAAGGGGGCCACGGTCAGGGCGGCGAAGAATCCATACACAACCGTTGGGATGCCGGCCAGTACCTCGAGTACCGGTTTAGCAAGGGCACGGAAGTGTTTGCTCGCATATTCGGCCATGTAGATCGCCGACATCAGGCCAATGGGCACCGCCACGAACATTGCGATCAGGGTGATGAGAAAGGTACCGGCAAACAGCGGTATCGAACCAAAAACCCCGGAAGAGCCAACCTGGTCTGCTCTGATCGCCGTTTGGGGCGACCACTCCAGGCCGAACAGGAATTCGGTCAGCGGTATCTGTTGAAAGAATCGGATCGACTCGAAGAGCACCGACAAAACGATACCGATGGTGGTAAAGATCGCCAGCGAAGAGCTGGAGACGAGAAAAAAGCTGATCGCCCTTTCCACCCGGTTACGGGCACGCTGTTCGCGTGTGATGGAGCGCTGAGCCAGCAGCCCACCGACAATCGCAACCGAAAGCGCGACGACGAACAGGGCCATATCGCTGATTCGAAGTAGCGAGCTGTAGTGATCGGCGGCACGCTGCATGGTCGCATCCACCGCCTGGGAGACGATATCCCCCTGGGCAAGGTTGCGGATATCGTTCAAAACCAGATTGAGCCGCTCTGGAGGCAAGTCTTGTATCTCCTGGGGCAGGCTGTCCACCACTATCCCGGTCACGATAGCACCTTCAAAGGAGACCCAGAGCACAAACAGCAACAGGGCTGGAATCCCACACCAGAGTGCGGTGTGGATGCCGTAATAGGAGGGGAGCGAATGGAGATTCCTCACCTTACCGCTCACCAGATTCAGGGAACGCTTACGACCCATGTAGTAGGCCAAGGCCATGAGACCCAGTAGAACAATAATCAGCGTCGACGAATGCATAACAGTTTCCATGAAAAAAGCGACTGTCTCCTAGGCAGTTTCCTAGGCAGTTTCCTAGGCCCAGGGAGAGACAGCCGCTCCTTCAGCTCAAATAGAGCGATTTAGAGCTTCAGAGAAGTCTTGGACTCAACATCACTCTTGAAGGCTTTACGCTCTTCAGTGGGCATCGGGATCAAGCCCTTGTCGGCCAGATAACCGTCATCACCCCAAGCCTTCTCGCTGGTGAACTCAGCCAGATACTCCTCCATACCGGGGATCTTGCCCATGTGTGCCTTCTTCACATAGAAGTAGAGCGGACGAGAAACCGGATAGCTGCCGTCTGCGATCAACTCGAAGGAGGGCTCAACGCCATCGATCAGGGAACCCTGTACCTTGTCGGAGTTCTGATCCAGGAAGCTGTAACCGAACACGCCCAGGGCCCTTTTGTTGGCCTCGAGCTTCTGCACGATCAGGTTGTCGTTCTCACCGGCTTCGATGTACTTGCCGTCTTCACGCACGGTGTGACAGATCGACTTGTACATCTTCTTGTCTGTCTTCTTCATCGCACTGATCCAGTCGATCGTCTTACAGCCACCCTCCAACGCCAGCTCGGCGAAGGCGTCGCGGGTACCGGAAGTGGGAGGAGGACCTAACACTTCGATCGCCATATCGGGCAGATCATCGTTGACCTCTTTCCAGGTATTGTAGGGATTGGCTACCAACTTGCCGCTACTGGGGTCCTTCGGATCCGGTACTTCTTTGGCCAGAGCCAAGAAGATGTCCTTACGGCTAATAGAGAAACGGGGAGCCGCCTTGGAGTTGGCGAGTGCGATACCGTCGTAACCGATCTTTACCTCGATGATGTCATTGATGCCGTTAGTGGCGCAAAGATCAACCTCGGTCTGCTTGATACGGCGGGAGGCATTGGTAATGTCAGGATGCTCGACACCCACACCCGCACAGAATAGCTTCAGACCACCGCCGGAGCCGGTAGACTCGATCTTGGGGGTCTTGAACTTGGTGGTCTTACCGAACTGCTCGGCGACTACGGTGGCAAACGGGTAGACGGTTGAGGAACCGACCACACTAATGTAGTCACGTGCGGAGGCCATACCAACGAAACCGGTCAATGACAGTGCAACCGCCGCTGTAATCAGCTTTTTCATGTTTCAATCTCTCCTTCGTAGAGAACTCAGTTTGTAACTAATTGAATTAGATTTGTATCTTGACCTAGAGGATAGGCCGCAAAGATGAATAGAAAATGAGATTTATATGACGTTTTTGTTACAAAACCATGTAGTGCAAAATGTTATTCAGAAATCCTCTATATCGACCTGAATAATTCATCCGGGAACGCGACGATCGTGCCGGAATCGCCGCTCGGATGCTGCTTTACGATTGAAACAAGAGCAAGCGGATTGAACCTAAAAAGATCAGTTGGACAGGGTGAAGTGTGCGTTTGTGGTGGTGCAGGGCAAGGCGCAACGACGCGCAATAGCCTGCTATTGCAAGGAG
>JASFJX010000209.1:0-6434 GCA_050119385.1 Candidatus Thiodiazotropha sp.
CTGAAGGACTTCAAGGCCAACCATACCTGGTAAGTAGCAAACGTAACACGATATAAGGTTCAGAGTTATGGCGGGCGCAAAAGAGATACGCACACAGATTGCCAGTATCAAAAATACGAGCAAGATCACCAAGGCAATGGAGATGGTGGCGGCTTCGAAAATGCGTAAGGCGCAGAATCGCATGGCGGCCACCCGGCCCTATGCAGAGAAGATGCGTAATGTCATCGGGCATCTGTTTCATGCACATCCCGAATATAAGCATACCTTCATGATTGAACGTGAAGTGAAGCGGGTCGGATACATCATCGTCTCCTCCGATCGCGGGCTTTGCGGTGGTTTGAATAACAACCTGTTTCGCAAGCTGGTGAAGGAGATGAGAGTCCATCGGGACAATGGCGTAGAAGTCGATTTCTGTACTATCGGTAACAAGGCACTGGGGTTTTTCGGCCGTTTCGGCGGAAATGTCGTCAGTCAGGCGACCCATCTGGGTGATACTCCCCATATCGAAGACCTGATCGGCACGGTCAAGGTGATGTTGGATGCTTACACCGAGGGTAAGATCGATCGTATCTACATCGCCTATAACGACTTCGTCAACACCATGACTCAGAGTCCGAGCGTGGAGCAGCTGGTGCCCATTGCCTCTACCATGGAAGAGGAGTTGAAGCATCACTGGGACTACATCTACGAGCCCGATTCGAAAGAGGTCCTGGACAATCTGCTCAGCCGCTACGTGGAGTCATTGGTCTATCAGGCCGTGGTGGAGAATGGCGCCTGCGAGCAGTCTGCACGCATGGTGGCGATGAAGGCCGCCTCGGACAACGCGGGCAACCTGATCGACGAGCTGCAACTGATTTACAACAAGGCGCGCCAGGCTGCGATCACCCAGGAGATCTCCGAGATCGTTGGCGGTGCCGCGGCTGTCTGATGACAGGCGGGAAACAGATTTAGTTTTTATTATTTTGAGAGTCGCCTGGAGCGGCAAGAGGAACCAGAAATGAGTTCGGGCAAAGTGGTTGAAATCATCGGCGCCGTGGTGGACGTACAGTTCGCTCGCGGTGATATGCCGAAGGTCTACGAGGCACTGAAGATCGAAGAGGCGGGCCTCACACTGGAAGTTCAGCAACAGCTGGGTGACGGGGTGGTGAGAACCATCGCCATGGGATCCACAGACGGTCTGAAGCGCGGTGTTGCCGTGCAATCCACCGGTGCACCGATCAGTATACCTGTAGGACAGGGTACCCTGGGTCGTATCATGGACGTGCTCGGTAATCCGGTAGACGAAGCCGGCGAGGTAAAGGCTGACAAGCTGATGCCGATTCACCGTGAGCCACCGAAGCTGGAAGACCAGGCAGCCACCACCGAGATCCTCGAGACCGGTATCAAGGTTATCGATCTGATCATGCCAATCGCCAAGGGCGGTAAGATCGGCTTGTTCGGCGGCGCCGGTGTGGGCAAGACCGTTACCCTGATGGAGCTGATCCGTAATATCGCGGTGGAGCATTCCGGTTTCTCCGTATTCGCCGGTGTGGGTGAACGTACCCGTGAGGGTAACGACTTCTACCATGAGATGCAGGAAGGTGGCGTACTCGATAAGGTTGCCCTGGTCTACGGTCAGATGAATGAGCCCCCTGGCAACCGCCTGCGTGTGGCCCTAACCGGCCTGACTATCGCCGAGAACTTCCGTGACGAGGGTCGTGACGTTCTGATGTTCGTGGATAACATATACCGTTACACCCTGGCCGGTACCGAGGTCTCCGCGCTGCTTGGTCGCATGCCTTCCGCGGTGGGCTACCAACCTACCCTGGCTGAGGAGATGGGTGCCCTGCAAGAGCGTATCACCTCCACCAAGACCGGCTCCATCACCTCCTTCCAGGCGGTCTATGTGCCGGCGGACGATCTGACCGACCCCTCCCCCGCTACCACCTTCGCCCATCTGGATGCGACCCTGGTACTCTCACGTCAAATCGCTGAGTTGGGTATCTACCCGGCGGTAGATCCCCTCGATTCCACCTCCCGTATCCTTGATCCCAACGTCGTCGGCACCGAGCACTACGGTGTGGCCCGTGCTGTGCAGGGTACGCTGCAGCGTTATAAAGAGCTGAAAGATATCATCGCCATCCTTGGTATGGACGAACTCTCAGAAGATGACAAGTTGGTGGTACAACGGGCACGTAAGATACAGCGCTTCCTGTCACAACCCTTCTTCGTGGCCGAGGTTTTCACTGGTACGCCGGGTAAATATGTGTCGTTGAAAGACACCATCACCAGCTTCAAGGCAATCGTTGAAGGCGAATACGATCATCTGCCAGAACAGGCCTTCTACATGGTCGGCGGTATCGAAGAAGCCGTCGAGCGTGGTGGCAAGGCCTGATCGGCCGGGAGTAGAATAGATGGCCATGACAATCCATGTGGACATCGTTAGCGCTGAGGGTGAGATCTTCACCGGTATGGCAGAGATGGTCTATGCCCCTGCGATAATGGGTGAAGTCGGTATCGCCCCCCGCCACACGCCGCTGGTGACCCAATTGAAACCCGGTGAGGTACGGGTCGACACCGGGGGTGGCAAGGATATGCAGCACTTCTATGTCTCCGGTGGCATTCTCGAGGTTCAACCCCATGTGATCACCGTACTTGCCGATACCGCGATTCGCGCCGCTGACCTTGATGAGGCGGCAGCCCAGGAGGCCAAGCGTCGCGCCGAAGATGCTATGGCGAATCGGACCTCCGAGTTCGAATACGCCAAGGCCCAGGCGGAACTGGTGGAGGCAGCCGCACAGTTGCGTGCCATCGAGCGAATCCGCAAGGGCAAGGGCAGCTGATTGTCCCATCCTAACAATAGGGCCTGACTCTTCAGGCCCCCCGCCATAGCGCTATGCCAAAAGAAACAATCCAGATCGGCAAATTCGTCTCCCTCACCTACTCGATATCCGATCCGGATGGCAACACTCTGGAGCATAGCGACCTGCCGGTGAGCTATATCCATGGCGGCGAAACCGAGCTAATCGGTGGTATGGACCGGGCAGTAGCCGGCAAATGCCAGGGCGATGAAGTTACCTTGACCATACCCTCCAGTGACGCCTTTGGTGAACACAATCCCGATCTGACCTTTACCGATGATATCGAGAATGTGCCTCCCCAATTCCGTCAGTTGGGTTCAGAGGTACAGATGCAGAATGAGGCCGGTGAATTAAAGAGCTTCTATGTCACCAAAATCGAGGATGGCAAGTTGACGGTTGATGGCAACCACCCACTCTCGGGTAAGACCCTGGTGGTTAAGGTCAAGATACTCGAGGTCAGGGATGCGACCAAGGAAGATGCCATGTCAGTAGGTTTGCCTGGGCAATCTCATACTCTGAATTAAGGCCGCCACACCCTGTTTACTGTCCCCTCGGTTTATTGAACGATAGCCAATAACAGCTTTCATGCTGCCATGTGATTTTTTTCCTGGAAGCTGGTACTGCTGAATGGTATTAAGCTATTCTCATGTCTAGTTACAGCATAGAGGTGATTTGATGGATCTGGGCGCACTTATTTTGGCTGCGGGCGAAGGTACGCGAATGCGTTCCAGGATTCCCAAGGTTCTGCATAAATTGGCCGATAAACCACTACTCGGTCATGTGATCGATACGACACGTTCGGTCAATCCCGATGAAATCACCATCGTCTATGGTCACGGGGGTGAGTTGGTACCTAGCCAGCTCAGTGCTCAGGACCTGAGTTGGGTGGAGCAGTTAGAACGACTCGGTACCGGCCATGCCGTGATGCAGGCGTTGCCGACGCTGCAAAATGTCGACAAGGTGCTAATTCTGTATGGTGATGTACCCTTGATCAGCAGCTCGACCCTGACTGGACTGTTGAGTTGTTTGAGACTAAGCGATCTGGCACTACTGACGGTCGATCTGCCCGATCCCACAGGATATGGACGTATCGTGCGAGATGGTATGGACCGGATCATACGGATCGTGGAACAGAAAGACGCCAGCCAGCGTGAGCAGGAAATCACAGAGATCAATACCGGGATCATGGCGGTGAAGCGTGATAAGCTCGAGAAGTGGCTCGCGCAACTCGACAACAATAATGCGCAAAATGAGTACTACCTGACCGATATCATCGCCATGGCAGTTGAGGATGGAATCAACATACAGGCGATCCATCCGGATAGTGAAGAGGAGGTCATGGGAGTCAATGATCGTAGTCAACTGGCCTATCTCGAGCGCTACTATCAACGTCAGTTGGCCGAAGGCCTGATGCAAAACGGCGCCACCCTGGCGGATCCATCGCGTATCGACATTCGCGGTCGTCTGGCTACCGGGAGGGATGTCTTCCTCGACTGTAATGTCATCATTGAAGGCTACGTCACACTAGCGGATGGCGTTCGGATTGGTCCGAATGTGGTACTGAAGAACTGTTCAATCGGTGAGGGGACAGAGATCTTTGCCAACAGTGTGTTGGAATCTGCCGAAATCGGTAGCGAATGCCGTATCGGTCCTTTTGCCCGGATCCGGCCTGAAAGTCGCTTGGCCGACCAAGTCCATATCGGTAATTTTGTTGAAATAAAGAAGAGCCAGGTGGCTTTTGGCAGTAAAATCAATCATCTCAGCTATGTGGGTGATAGCGAAGTGGGTGCCCAGGTCAATATCGGCGCGGGTACCATCACCTGCAACTACGACGGGGCCAATAAGCATAAAACGATTATCGGCGATCGCGCCTTCATCGGTTCGGACACCCAGTTGATTGCGCCGGTGGTTGTCGGCGAAGGCGCGACCATTGGCGCCGGTTCTACCATCAGCAAAGACGCGCCATCTGATAAACTCACCCTGACCCGTGCAAAGCAGGTCAGTATCGATGGTTGGCAACGACCGGTTAAGAAGCCGAAGGCGTAATATCCAGCGGGAGATCGTACATGTGTGGCATTGTTGGTGGAATCGCTCAACGGGATATTGTTCCTGTTCTGATGGAGGGACTGAAACGCCTTGAGTATCGGGGCTATGACTCGGCCGGTGTTGCGGTATTGGATCAGCGCCAGCATATTCAGCGGATTCGTTCTGTGGGCAAGGTTGCCGCCCTTAAGGACCTCATCGATCGCGCAGCACTCTCCAGCAACCTGGGTATTGCCCACACCCGCTGGGCCACCCATGGTATGCCGGCTGAGCGCAATGCCCATCCCCACATGAGTGGTGAGCGGGTAGCGATCGTACACAACGGCATCATCGAAAACTATGCCGATCTGCGTGAAGAGTTGACGGCCAAGGGTTACACCTTTACCTCGGAAACCGACACAGAAGTCATCGCCCATCTGCTGGCGGATGTTCTGGCTTTGGAAGCCGACTTTATCAAGGCCATCCGTTTGGCGAGCAAGAAACTGGTTGGTGCCTATGCACTGGCAGTGGTCAGCCCCGATGATCCTGATCAGATGGTTGTTATCAGGGCCGGCAGCCCATTGGTGATAGGGCTTGGCGTGGGGGAAAACTTTATCGCATCGGATGTATTTGCCCTCCTCCCGGTTACCCAGCGATTCATCTTCCTGGAAGAGGGAGACCTGGCTCATGTCTCAAGGGATAAGGTAACGATCTTCGATAACCAGGATCTTGAGGTGGAGCGCGAGGTCCGCACTTCCCAGGTTTCTGCCACGAGCGCGGAAAAGGGGCCCTACCGGCACTACATGCTAAAGGAGATCTTTGAACAGCCGGCAGTAATCGCAGAGACCCTGGAGGGCCGGATATACAAGGGTAAACTGCTCGAAGAGGCCTTCGGCTATGAAGCGAAACAGCTTCTGGACAAGACCCAAAACGTCCACATCATCGCCTGTGGCACCAGCTATCACGCCGGTCTGGTTGCGCGCTACTGGTTGGAAGAGATCGGCGTTCACTGCAGCGTCGAGGTAGCGAGCGAATTTCGCTATCGCAAGGTAGTGGTGCCCGAGAACACCCTCTTCGTCACCATCTCCCAATCAGGAGAGACCGCCGATACCCTGGCCGCCCTGCGTGGCGCTGAGTCCCAGGGCTACCTGGGCAGCCTCACCATCTGCAACGTACCCGAAAGCTCCCTGGTGCGCGAATCCAATGTGGCCCTGATGACCCGAGCCGGACCCGAGATCGGCGTCGCCTCCACCAAGGCCTTCACTACCCAATTGGTAGCCTTGAGATTGTTGGTTCTGGCCCTGGCAAAGCGCCGAGGCATGAGTGCAGAGAGAGAGAAGGAACTGGTGGAAGAGCTACATGCACTGCCACGCCAGGTTGAAGTCATCCTTGAACTCAATGACGCCATCAAAGAGATGGCGAATGCCTTTGCGGAAAAAAACCATGCCCTCTTCCTCGGCAGAGGCAGCTTCTACCCCATCGCCATGGAAGGAGCACTCAAACTGAAAGAGATCTCCTACATCCACGCCGAAGCCTACCCCGCCGGCGAACTCAAACACGGCCCATTGGCCC
>JASFJX010000210.1:0-6433 GCA_050119385.1 Candidatus Thiodiazotropha sp.
CATTCATCATTACCTTGCCGCTCTTTTTCAACATGGCCGCTGCGCAATATGGCTTAGATCAGGACCCTGGTGTTCCCGATAGTGTCACTGAGCATCATCTCACAGCAAATAATATTACTGACAAGGACTGGCTGTCAGTCGTTTCCATCCGAAATCTTCCTCGATTGCTGTCAATCACCAGCACATTCTAACGCATGCAAGTTGCGCTAATACGGCAGTAAGGAGTTAAACCATGAGAACCAATAAACCCAAGTCAAACAACTGGCACTCCCTGTCAGCCTTAGCACTGATATCGCTGTTTGTATTCATTTCTTCAACAGCCCACTCGGATGACATCGATGTCTATTACCATGAGCCGTTTGATCCTGTACCACCTAATATCCTGTTTGTATTGGATGAATCGGGGAGTATGGAATGGGGCAATGAAATATGTAGCTATCCAGGCTCTCCTAATAGACGTAGAGATCTACTTGTTGATGCTTTAAAAGAAGTTTTCAGTAATGATGACATGAGTAACGTCAACGCCGCCCTAATGGGTTATGCGGGCGTGGATGAAGATGAACAGGGTTTTCGTGCATATTCAGGTGCATTCAAAATCATCTCGGAGGGCAATAATAAGAGTGATTTCCTTGAGCAGATCGACAAACTTGGAGCCGATGGCAGTACGCCCACTGTAAGGGCGTTGCATTATGCTGTCGAGTGGTTCAAGCCCGGCGATCCATTCTTCAGATACAATTACACAAACTATGATTCTCCACTTGTAGCGGAAGATGTGGTGGCAGAAAAGATGCGGTGTGCACCAAATCATATTGTCTTACTGTCAGATGGCGCACCTAACGGCAATTCTTTCACGGATTATAATGGAGTTAAGTGCGATACAAGCAACCTCCTCTTTAAGCAAGGAATTAACAACAACATCGATTGCGACACATGGAACAACGCAGACAATGAGGAGGAGGAAGAAGAGGAAGAGGAAGAGGAAGAGGAAGAGGAAGAGGAAGATGAAGAGGAAGAAGAGGTAGTAAAATATGATGATACTTGTGCGAATGAGATTGCGACCTATGCAAACAATATTGACCTCATGACTGGGCCTGAATGGGACGGTATTCAGAATATCACTATTGATACAATAGGATTCCACGCATCAGGCGATACTCGTCTATTCCTGGAGAGGGTCGCGCATGCCGGTGGTGGCGCATACTATGACGCAGACGAAATAACACTGGCGAAAGACCTGATTGAGATCGTTGCTAACGCACAAAGGAGTATCAACTACGCCTATAATTCTCCGGCCATCCCATTTAACGTTAACAACACTGCTGTCAGCGGTGATGTGATCTATGTGCCTTTGTTTCAGCCTGAAAGCACCAAATTCTGGAGAGGTAATCTAAAGAAATACTCGGTAAATGTCACCAGTGAGGGTGAACTGGTACTGAAAGGATTAGATAATGAAGACGTACTTGATGAGCAACAGAAGTTTCAAAGCACGAGAGACCTGTTCTGTGATAATGACACATGTATACTTGATAGAGGAGACCCTCTTGTAGGCGGTGCCGCGCATGACATGACCGGAACCAGAAAACTCTATACCTACCTTGGTAGCGAGTTGGATCTGTCCAATGATGCAAATCGCGTCAGTAACTCAAACGACGATATAACCGCTGACATGCTAGATGTCGCGACTGCAATGGCGCGTACAGAACTGCTGAATTGGATCACCAGGGATCCCGATTACGAGGCAACCGAGAAAAATCCATCACATATAGGTGTGATGGGCGCACCTATACATACGCAGCCTATCGTGGTCACGTACAGTAGTGACAAACAAGTAGTATTGATTCCGACAAGTGAAGGTGTACTTGAGGCTATCGATGCCAAAACAGGTAAAGAACTCTGGGCCTTTATGCCGAAGGACCTCTTACCCGGCATACGCACGTTAAAGAATAACGATGACTCCACCATACCCTACTATGGCTTGGACGGCCCGATGACCTACTATGAGATTGGCCCCGATGAAAACAAACAAAAAATGGTCATTTTCGGTATGCGGCGCGGCGGACGAAAATATCACATTATTGATGTCACCAACCAGGATGCCCCCAGGTATGTTGCTGAAATATCCAGCGTGGCCAACTTCACAGATTTTGAGAAGCTGGGTCAAACCTGGTCAAAGCCGATTTTTGTCAAGATGAAAATAGACGGCGCCGAACAAGAAGTCCTTGTTTTTGGCGGTGGCTACGATCCCGATCAGGATAACGCAACCTCTACAGTTGGTTATTCAGATGATGAAGGTAATATTATCTATATCGTTAAGGCATCCGACGGCAGCTTACTGAAGTCTATTTCAAATTCAGGCGCCGACATAAACATCTCCAACATGACCTTCGCCATTCCCAGTGATCTTGCTACAGTCGATTTGAATGGAAGCGGCGTTGTGGAACGCCTGTACGCCTCTGATGTCGGCGGCCAAATAATTCGAATCGATATCAATGAAGAGGATGGTACGATCACTGGTGGTGTAATCGCCGACATCAATGCTGGCGCTTCCGCTCACCGCAAGTTCTTTACGACCCCTCAGATCGGATACTACAACAGGGCGGGAACACAATTCCTTGCCATTTTGATCGGCACTGGCGATATTACGGATCCGCTTAGCGTTGATGTAACAGACCGATTTTACATGATCAAGGAACCAGCCATCTGGAATTTACCTGATTGGGACACCTATGATGTAGCCGATGATGGCGACTTTCAAGATGCTTCAGATACTAGAGTATCCGCACTCACTGCAGGAAAGAGGGGGTGGTACCTGGACTACTCTGGTTCAGAGAAATCCTTCTCAAAAGCGATCCTTTATGACTATTCCATCTTTTTCACAACATACAGCGCAAAAATTGTTGGGCCAAAGAGCCTTTGTGAAGTCGTTACTACAACTGGTACAGCAAAACTCTACGGGCTCGACTTACTCACGGCTGATGCTGTTTTTAATTGGGATGGTTCTACTGAGGGTGAGGTAACGCCCAATGACCGTTTCAAAGAATTAGAATTGCAGGGTATCCCGCCATCACCCGCACTCGTATTCCCGGCCGGCGGTAAAGATGGTGATGGCAATGCTTTGATCGGTAAAACGGTCTATCTATACGCAGATCTCAAGAAACAGGCAGCGTGGAGCGACCGTTTCCGTCCAATCTATTGGGAAGAAGTAATTAATGAATAATCGCCAACATAAAACTGTTGGATTCACTTTGATCGAAATGGTGATAGTTATTGCCATCATCGGCGTCATAGTAGCGATAGCCTTACCAAACTATGAAAAATATATCCGTAAAGCTTGTTGAAGTGAAGGCGACATTGGGGGATAAGTGACACGAAGATTGTGATAAAACACAGGACTACAAAACCCCAATAAATTATGAGAATGGACTTAACAATGTGTCCGGAATCTGTTGACCACTACAAGCAACACTGACACAGGACATCGGGGAAGCCTTTTGGCAATAGACGGGGGAAGCGTCTCCCGTTCGATCTGGGTATCAGTAGCGACATCCAACCAGAGGTTACTCAAGAAGAATTCATAACTCTATGTTTTGCAGCAATGAAATCACTGTGAGGCACGTGAATCAAATCGGCCAGTCTACGGATGACATGTTCTTCATAGTGGTGTAGTTCCTGATCGGCAAAGGCGACCCGCCAGAATGCCTCCACCACCTTGATCTTCTGTTCAGCTGAATAGTGCTCATTGATCAGGCGGGTAAACTGGAAATAGTCGGTGGATTCTTTATGCTCCTGCCTGGCCAGCGCTATCAGCTGTTCCGCTGATACCCGGCTCAAGCCAAACTCATTCTGGATCGCACTCAGAATGGCATGACGCTCTTCAGGCGCATGCTCAAAATCTGACTCAGCAATCTCGACCAATAAAACTACAACAGCCAGCCTTATCGACTGTTCCAACTGTTTACTATCATCTTTTGCGTTTGTACTAAGATAACTATCGAAAAAATCTTTGATTGCCTTGATCATCAGCTTCTACCAAAGTAAGGTTCACACGGTTTTCCCCCATCATCCGGGGCGGTAATCACAGGGAACAATGTTATCACGGGATAATGGGAACTATTTTCCCATCCCAACGTCCATTTTTGTGCAAGATCCGATGATTCGAAGGTATCCTAACCCTTTATCTCTCTCGTATGGGTAAAAAAAATTTTCTTACCGATGGAAACGTGTAGCGGTTCCTTCGGTTACACCCCCCCGAAAATATGTTACCTGAAGTAACACCCGTGCTGCCATGCAGCAAGCAATTACATTACTTAAGCCTTTGTTTTATTTGACAAAATACTGTTTTACGCCACAAAATAGTGCAATGTGTGATCGTTATGAGTGCGGTAACACAACGTGGTGTTTGTTCACTTCAGGGATAGATCCTCTCGCTTCACTCGAACACTGACAGGAGTCATGGAAAGTGACGGACACTCTTACATTACAGAACTTCTATTTATGGCGGAGTGATCATGACATGAATAAAACTGCTGAACAGTATTGGAAAGCCAATATTCGTCTAGTAAGCATCTTGCTGACGATTTGGTTTATCTGCTCGTTCCTATTCGGCATCATCTTAGTGGAGCCGCTTAATACCATTAAGATTGGCGGTGTCGGATTGGGATTCTGGTTTGCTCAGAACGGCTCGATCTATACCTTTCTGGTGCTGATCTACGTCTACGCAAAACGCATGAATGCTCTGGATGTCGAATTCGACGTCCATGAGGACTAATGGGGGAAACTGACTCATGGATCTGCAAACATTAACCTATATCGTAGTGGGCGCCACTTTCGCCCTCTATATCGGTATTGCCTTCTGGGCACGTGCGGGAACGACTGGTGAGTTCTATGCCGCTGGCCGGGGCGTACACCCCGTCGCCAATGGTATGGCGACTGCTGCCGACTGGATGTCCGCTGCTTCTTTTATCTCCATGGCGGGACTGATCGCCTTCAACGGCTATGGCGCTTCGGTCTTTTTGATGGGCTGGACCGGCGGTTATGTGCTCCTGGCACTGCTGCTAGCCCCTTATCTGCGTAAGTTCGGCAAGTTCACCGTACCCGAGTTCATCGGTGACCGTTACTACTCACGTACGGCGCGTATCGTCGCGGTTGTCTGCCTGATTATCGCCTCGATCACCTATGTTATCGGACAGATGAAGGGTATCGGTGTGGCCTTCTCTCGCTTCCTCGAGACTGAATACGACACCGGCCTCTACATCGGCATGGGTATAGTATTCATCTACGCGGTATTGGGCGGCATGAAGGGGATCACCTACACCCAGATCGCCCAGTACTGTGTGCTGATTTTCGCCTACACCGTACCGGCGATCTTTATCTCTCTGAACATTACCGGCAATCCCATCCCTCAGTTGGGAATCGGCAGCTCAATGGCTGATGGTTCAGGTACCTATATGATGGATCGCCTGGATCAGGTGGTAACGGATCTCGGATTCAACCAGTACACGACACAGGTCATGGGTAGCAAACTGAATATGTTTGTCTATACCCTCTCCTTGATGATCGGTACCGCGGGTCTGCCCCACGTTATCATCCGCTTCTTCACCGTACCTAAGGTTAAGGACGCCCGTTCTTCAGCCGGTTGGGCCCTGGTTTTCATTGCCATTCTCTACACCACAGCACCTGCTGTCGGTTCCATGGCTCGTTTGAACCTGATGAATACCATCCAAACGGGTGAAGTGGGTAGCGCTGAAGGCAACATCGAGATCTCGAAAGTGCCCCAGTGGATGACCAACTGGGAGAAGACCGGTCTGTTGCAGTGGGAAGACAAGAACGGTGACGGCCGTATCCAGTACTACAACGACAAGAACGAGGCGTTCGCAGCCAAGGCTGAGAGCTATGGCTGGAAGGGTAATGAGATGACCAAGGTCGACCGTGACATCATGGTCTTGGCCAACCCGGAAATCGCCAATCTGCCCAACTGGGTTATCGCCTTGGTGGTTGCCGGTGGTCTCGCAGCGGCGCTGTCCACCGCGGCTGGTCTGCTACTGGCGATCTCTTCCTCTATCTCTCATGACCTCCTCAAGGGCGTTTTCATGCCCGATATTTCAGAGAAGAATGAGTTGATGGCGGGACGTATCGCCATGGCGGGTGCGATCGCCCTGGCCGGGTATTTCGGCCTCCATCCACCGGATTTCGCAGCCGGCACCGTGGCCATCGCCTTCGGTCTGGCGGCAAGCTCCATCTTCCCCGTGCTGATGATGGGTATCTTCTACAAGAAGATGAACCGTTCAGGTGCGATCTGGGGCATGATCTCCGGTATCGGTGTCACTATGCTGTATGTGTTCCAGCACAAGGGCATCATGTTCATTCCGGGTACAGAGTTCCTGGGTGACATGGGTCCCAACTGGTTCCTCGGTATCTCGCCGAACGCCTTCGG
>JASFJX010000211.1:0-6430 GCA_050119385.1 Candidatus Thiodiazotropha sp.
GCCCCAATACGGCGTTGCAGTCCTTGTTAAGGGAGGGGCCATTAACGGCGGACTGCGCCTTGTCTTGGGACATTTGTGGGCCTCTGATATGTGCCATTTATTCGTTACACCACACTAGTTTAGTCGATCCCGAGCTGATCCCAAATATCATCGATGCGCTGCTTAACGCTCGATGTCATAGTGATCGGCCGTCCCCATTCTCGGTCGGTCTCGCCAGGCAATTTGTTGGTAGCATCAAGACCGATTTTAGAGCCGAGGCCTGAAACAGGCGAGGCGAAATCGAGATAATCGATGGGTGTGTTTTCCACGATGGTGGTGTCACGTGCCGGATCCATGCGGGTTGTCATGGCCCAAATGACATCCTGCCATTCCCGGGTATTGACATCATCATCGACCACAATCACAAACTTGGTGTACATAAACTGACGCAGGAAGGACCAGACACCCATCATGACGCGCTTGGCATGTCCGGGATACTGTTTCTTCATGCTGACGATAGCAAGTCGGTAGGAGCAGCCCTCGGGGGGCAGATAGAAATCGACGATCTCTGGAAACTGCTTCTGCAGGATCGGAACGAAGACCTCGTTCAGTGCCATTCCAAGCACCGCGGGTTCATCCGGTGGACGGCCGGTGTAGGTGCTATGATAGATCGGATTCTCGCGGTGGGTCAGGCGCGAAACGGTAAAAACGGGGAAGCTTTCTACCTCGTTGTAGTAACCGGTGTGGTCACCGTAGGGACCCTCCGGCGCCATATCGTCAGGATGGATGTGCCCCTCCAGCACGAACTCCGCGGATGCGGGAACCTGTAAGTCGCAATCGATACACTTGACTACCTCGGTACGGCTGCCGCGAAGCAGACCGGCAAAGGCATATTCGGAGAGCGTGTCCGGTACCGGTGTCACCGCACCCAGGATGGTTGCCGGATCTGCTCCCAGGGCGACGCAGACCGGAAAAGGTTCGCCAGGATGGGTTGCCTGCCACTCACGATAATCGAGGGCGCCACCACGATGGGCCAACCAACGCATGATCAGGCGGTTTGGCCCGAGCAGCTGCATGCGGTAGATACCGAGATTCTGGCGCGACTTGTTGGGGCCCCGGGTAATCACCAAGCCCCAGGTGATCAGCGGTGCGGCATCCTCGGGCCAGCAGGTTTGAATCGGCAGTTGGGTCAGGTCGACTTCATCACCTTGCCGGGAGATACGCTGACAGGCGGCATTGCGTAACTCCTTGGGAGCCATATCGAGTACCTTACGGAACACCGGCAACTTATCCCAGGCATCCTTCATTCCCTTGGGGGGGTCGGGCTCTTTGAGAAACGCCAGCAGCTTGCCCACTTCCCGCAAGGCCTCTACCTGTTCTTCACCCATCCCCATGGCTACCCGCTGCGGAGTGCCGAACAGGTTTCCGAGCAACGGGTAGGGGGAACCCTTGACCTTCTCGAACAGCAGGGCAGGGCCACCACGCCGCAGGGTGCGATCGCAGATCTCAGTAATCTCCAGCTTGGGATCCACCTCGGTGTGAATGCGCTTCAGGTCACCGCGGGACTCAAGCTGGTGGATGAAATCACGTAGATCTTTGTACTTCATGACATTGCAGCTGCTGTTAGTCTACCTGAGACATTACCAGAGGCAGTACCGAGGTCAAGTGAAACCGGTCCTAGAATTACCCGGGAGATGCAGTAAAAAAATATCGGAAGTGGTTGAAATATCTTAGCAAGAATATAATATAAGAGTAATCTAATATACTTATCGGAGTCCTTACAATGAGGCGTTTACTGGTTCCATTCATGCTTGGCCTTGTGCTAATGCCTGCTTTATCGGTGGCTGAGACGACCGAACTCGACAGCGTTAGCGTGATAAAGCGCGAGGCGATGAGAGAGTTCTGGCTCGACGGAGTGGTCGAGGCGATCAATCAGACCACTCTCTCGGCCCAGACCCGGGGGCAGGTCGAAGAGATCCTTTTCGACGTGGATGACTATGTGGAGAAGGGTCAAGTGGTGGTGCAGCTGAAAGATACCGAGCAACAGGCCGGTCTGGATCAGGCCCGGGCAGACCTGAAAGAGACAGCGGCGCGCCTGCAGGAGGCCGAGGACAATTTCAAGCGAAGCAAGGATCTGTTTGGACGCAAACTTGCCTCTCAGTCTCAACTGGATAAAACCACCGCGGCGTTGAAATCGGCGAAAGCGCGCAAAGAGGCGGCGGACGCGCGTCTGGCCCAGGCGAAAGAACAGTTTGAATATACTCGCATCAAGGCTCCCTACAGCGGTATCGTAACCCATCGCCATGTGGAGGTGGGTGAGATCGCCTCCCCGGGACAGAAGTTGATGAGCGGTATCTCCCTCCACCAGCTACGGGTTAGTGTGGACCTGCCTCAGAGTCTGATTTCGGTGATTCGGGAAGAGGGCAAGGCACGGGTGTTGCTGCCCAGTGGTGAAGCGATAGAGGCAGAGGGTCTGACTATCTTTCCCTTCGCCGATCAGAGCAGCAGTACCTTTCGCATAAGGGTCGATCTGCCGGACGGGGTGAAGGATCTGTTTCCCGGTATGTTCGTCAAGACCGCTTTCGCCACCGGCGTTAAGCGTGAGTTGGTGGTACCCCGTCAGGCGATAGCCTATCGTTCCGAGGTGACAGCGGTCTATGTGGTGGATCAATCAGGACGTGTTCACTTACGCCTGATCAGGACCGGACATCCCGCTGCTGATGGGATGGTGTCGATTATTGCCGGACTCTCTGAAGGAGAACGGATCGCAACCGATCCTATTGCAGCCGTTTCGCTGCTAAAGCAGCAGTTGGCGGAGAGTCGCGATGAGTAAATTAGGTATCTCGGGCAGCGTCGCGGAGCGCTTCCTGATCACTGAGATCACGCCGCTGTTGGCCCTGGTGGGTCTACTGCTGGGGGTCTTTGCCGTGTTGGTGACACCGCGCGAGGAAGAGCCGCAGATCAACGTCACCTTCGCCAACGTTTTCATCCCCTTTCCCGGCGCCACCGCTTCCGAGATCGAGAGCCTGGTGGCGACACCGGCGGAGCAGGTATTATCGGAGATCGACGGTATCAAGCATGTCTACTCCACCTCCCGTCCCGGTATGGCGGTGTTGACCGTACAGTTTATTGTGGGCGAGGACCGCGAGGATGCCATCGTACGTCTCTTCAGCAAGGTCTATGCAAACCAGGACTGGTTGCCCCAGGGACTTGGGGTAGGGCAGCCGATTATCAAGCCGAAGGGTATCGATGACGTCCCCATCGTCACGGCCACTCTCTGGTCTGAGGATCCGGCCATCGGCGCCTTCGAACTGGGCCAGGTCGCCCATGCCATCGAGTCCGAGTTGAAGCGGGTACCGGGTACCCGTGATATCTATACCATCGGCAATCCAGACCGGGTTGTGCATGTGTTGCTCGATCCCCAATCCCTGGCGGGACACGGTATCGATTTGAGCGATCTGCGCACCGCGCTGCAGGCGGGCAATCACATCCGGGACAACATCGAGGTCACAGCGGAGAACCGGGAGTTGCTGGTTCAGGCGGGTACCTTTCTCACCTCTCCCGAGGAGATCGGCAGCCTGGTTGTCGGGGTCAGAGACGACAAGGCCATCTATCTGCGCGATGTGGCCGAGGTGGTGCATCAGCCGGACCAGCCCGAGCGCTATGTCTGGATGGGCGTGGGCCCCCAGGGTGATACTAAACAACTGCCCAAGGGAGGTAAGTTCCCTGCGGTCACCGTTGTGGTGGCGAAAAAGGCGGGGACTAATGCAGTGGATATCGCCAAAGCGGTGATCAAGCGTTTCGAGCAATTGGAGGGCATCTTCATTCCCGAGGGAGTGAACGCCACCATCACCCGAAATTACGGAGAGACCGCCGAGGCCAAGGCCAACAAGCTGATCAGCAAACTCGCCTTTGCCACGCTTTCTGTGGTGGCATTGGTGCTGCTGACCATCGGTTGGCGCGAGGCCTTCATCGTCGGCGCCGCGGTGGTGGTGACCCTGGCGATCACCCTGTTCGCCTCATGGGCCTGGGGCTTTACCCTCAACCGGGTCTCCCTGTTCGCCCTGATCTTCTCCATCGGTATCCTGGTGGACGATGCCATCGTAGTGGTGGAAAACATCCACCGTCACCTGCAGATGGGTTCCAGACATCTGCTGGAGGCGATTCCCAAGGCGGTGGACGAGGTCGGTGGGCCGACTATCCTGGCGACCTTCACCGTGATTGCCGCCCTGCTGCCGATGGCCTTCGTCACCGGCCTGATGGGGCCCTACATGAGCCCCATCCCGATCAATGCCAGTACCGGAATGTTGATCTCCCTGATCGTTGCATTCGTCTTCACCCCCTGGTTGACCAATCGGGTATTGGCGAGTCAGGCGGAGCATATCGCCTCCCATGCCGGAAGCGATGGTTCTTCGGCCTTGAATCCCTTCTTCACCCGGGTGATGTCACCCTTTCTGGCTGGAAGCCGGGGTAACATCAGGCGTTGGATGTTGCTGGCCGGCATTATGCTGTTGATTACCGCCTCGGTCGCCCTGGTGGTGACCAAATCGGTGGTCTTGAAGATGCTCCCCTTCGACAACAAGTCGGAGTTTCAGGTAGTGCTCGATATGCCCGAGGGGACCAGCCTGGAGCAGACCGCCCGGGTGCTGGATGAGCTGGGGGACTACCTGGGTACCGTTGAAGAGGTCTCCGATTACCAGGTCTATGCCGGCACCGCGTCGCCCATCGGTTTCAACGGCCTGGTCAGGCAGTACTATCTGCGTGAGGGGGCTCACCTGGGAGATATCCAGGTCAATCTGGTGGATAAGCACGACCGGGAGCGTAAGAGCCACGAGGTGGCGTTAGCGGTGCGAGCACCCCTGCAAGCCATTGCCAGGGAGTATAACGGCAATCTGAAGGTGGTGGAGGTTCCTCCGGGACCACCGGTCTTGTCGCCCCTGGTGGCGGAGGTCTACGGTCTCAACTACGAGGGCCAGACCGAGGCCGCGTGGGAGATTCGTCGCGTATTTGAAAACACCCCGGATATCATCGATGTAGATGACAGCGTGGAGTATCCCTCCGCCAAGTTTGTCGTCCAGGTCGACCGGGCCAAGGCCACCCGGCTTGGGGTGCCCCAGAGCGCGGTGGCCGAGGCGCTGGCAACCGTACTCGCCGGCGAGGATGCCAGTTATCTGCATGGAGAGAGGCTTAAGTATGCCGTCCCCATCCGCATCGAATACGCCGAGGCGGACAAGGCCGATCTCGACCAGGTACTCGCCTTACGTGTACGCTCCCAAACGGGCAATCTGGTACCCCTGTCGGAGATCGTGCAGGTGATACCCCGAGTGAGGGAGTACTCGATTCACCATAAGGACCTGCTGCCGGTGGTTTACGTAACCGGTGATATGGCGGGGGAGACAGACAGTCCTCTCTACGGTTTGTTCGAGATCTCCGGCCAGCTACAGGGTGATGGTGGTGTCGAGCAGTGGTTCCTGCAACAGCCGGAAAATCCCTATGCCTACAGCCTTAAGTGGGACGGCGAGTGGCAGATCACCTATGAGACCTTCCGCGACATGGGTATCGCCTATTCGGTGGGCCTGTTGATGATCTATCTGTTGGTGGTGGCCCAGTTTCGCTCCTACCTGGTGCCCCTGGTGATCATGGCGCCCATACCCCTGACTGTAATCGGCATCCTGCCGGGGCATGCCCTGCTTGGGGCGCAGTTTACCGCTACCTCCATGATCGGCATGATCGCCCTGGCGGGCATTATCGTGCGCAACTCCATCCTGCTGGTGGATTTCGTCAACCAGCAGGTGAGAGAGGGCTTAGCCCTGGAGCAGGCGGTGATCAACTCGGCGGCAGTACGTGCCAAACCGATTGCATTGACCGCTATCGCCGCCATGGCGGGCGGATTCTTCATCCTCGATGATCCGATCTTCAGTGGATTGGCCGTCTCACTGATCTTCGGTCTCTTCGTCTCCACTGTGCTGACCCTGGTGGTGATCCCGGTGGTCTACTACGCGGCAATGCGCAACCGGATTGAATTCATTCGCGCCGGGGAGTGATTAGTTGATTCAGGCCCTCTCTACCAGGGAGGGCCGCATAGGTCTCGAATGATCGCTACTCACTGTCAATTTAGGCGAATACAATCTGGTTATATCAATCACTATGTTAAGTGGACTTTCACTATAGTTAGTCCATGCATGATATGGGCAGAGTGCAGGAATTCAGAGATTGGGGCGCCCGATCTGTACGCCGCTGTCTGCTAAGGAGTGTGTCGGCGAATCGATCAGTCAATACACAATTGCGTGAACCAATACATATTTTTCACTCCGCACCCGCGGGTTAGTTTTCCCTATTTAAGATTCGGTTAAGCCTCGTTGCTTAGTCTGTGCGCCATGTCAAACCAGGGAGCACAGTCAATGTCCATAGTCAGGCATCGAATAGATCCAGCGGAGTGTCGGCCGAGATA
>JASFJX010000212.1:0-6428 GCA_050119385.1 Candidatus Thiodiazotropha sp.
AGCCCGGCTGTCTTATTAACGTCTGCCGCTCCCTCCAACCTTGAGGAGGGTGCGGTCCATAGCGCGACTGCTGAGCAGTCGACGTAATACCGCGAACAGATGGGTGGGGAAGGTGACGTGATAGCGCGGTTTGGGTCTGCTGCTCTCCAGGGCATGGATTACTTTCTTCAGAACAGCTTGTGGTGGAAGCGTAAAGGGCGCTACAGGTCCCTGTTTTTCCAGTCGTTTTACCATAGCCTGGTAGTGTTGTCGATGAACTGAGTGTTCGCTGTCGATATGTTTTTTGAACATCTCAAAGGCATTTTCGCGAAATCGACTCTCGATCGGACCGGGTTCAATCAACGAGACATAGATGCCACTACCGGCCAGTTCCAGGCGCAGCGTGTCGCTCAATCCCTCCAGGGCGTATTTAGTGGCGACATAGGCGCCGCGATAGGGCAGTGTGATAAAGCCAAGAACGGAGCTGTCTTGTATGATCCGCCCTTCACCCTGCCTGCGCATTGTAGGAATAATCCTGCAAGTCAGCTCGTGCCAGCCGAACAGATTGGTTTCAAACTGTCGCCGCAACACCTCGCGGCTGAGATCTTCCACCGCACCTGGCTGGCCATAGGCGCCGTTGTTGAAGAGGGCATAGAGGCGCCCATTAGTTCGTTCCAACAGCTGCTCTACGGCTCGATCGATTGAGCTGCTGTCATCCAGATCGAGCTGCAGCGATTCGAATCCCTGGCGTTGTAAATCGGCCACATCCGCTTCCTTGCGGGCAGTGGCAAAGACGCGGTAACCGCGGTTTTTTAATCCGTTTGCGACGCAATGCCCAATACCGCTGGAACATCCGGTTATGAGTACACTTCTTTCATTTTTCATAAGGGTATTATTTCTTTTTTAGTAAAACGATTGATGCCCAACATTCTGTTTTATATATAAAATATTCTGAAACTAATGGCAAACAAAATGCATCCTCAGCAAGCTTTGAGGAATTAAAGTTTGACTCTTTCCTACCGCTAAAACAGACAGATTGAAAGTATGGTGCGACATCTGCGTTCAACCCGTTCGGGTTGATGTTGGCCGGCTTTTCCTAGATGTATAAATAATCAACGGGGATGCGGAGAAATAATCAGTGGATATTGCTACATTGGTTGGCCTATTGGGTGGTTTTGGCATTATCATCGGTGCGATTGCATCGGGTGGCGATCTTATGCTGTTCGTCAATGTTCCCTCCGTGTTGATTGTCGTGGGGGGCACATTCATGGTGACCCTGATGCAGGTATCCCTGGGTGATTTTCTCGGTTCATTCGGCATCGGTATGAAGGCCTTTTTCTACCAGACAGATGATCCCAAGCAGCTCATCGAAAATGCTGTCGAGCTGGCTGATATTGCCCGTAAGAACGGACTTTTGGCACTGGAGGGCCAGGAGATCAGCAATACCTTTCTCAAGCAGGGCATCGATCTGTGTGTGGATGGACACGATCCGGTATTGGTCAATAAACTGCTGACCAAGGACATCGATTTAACGATTCAGCGCCATGAAATCGGCCAAACCATGTTCAAGAATATGGCGACCATGGCGCCGGCCATGGGGATGATCGGTACCCTGGTAGGTTTGGTGCAGATGTTGGCGAATATGTCGGATCCGGCCAGCATCGGACCCGCCATGGCGGTGGCCCTGCTGACCACGCTCTATGGAGCCATCATCGCCAATGCCTTCGCCACCCCCATCGCCGAGAAACTGGCTCGGTCCAGCTCCATGGAGAAGACAAACAAGTCCCTGATCATTGAAACAATTTCAGGCATCCAGGAGGGGATGAATCCGCGTGTGCTGGAGCAGCTCCTGAGTACCTATCTCCCCACTGGTAAACGCCCGGTTCAGGAATAAGCCATGGCTGACGAATGTCCCAAATGCCCTGAGGGCTTGCCGCCCTGGTTGGCGACCTTTGCTGATTTGATGTCGTTGCTGATGTGTTTCTTCGTATTGCTGCTCTCCTTCGCGGAAGTCGATGCCCAGCGTTTCAAGAAAATGGCGGAATCAATGAAAGATGCCTTCGGTGTGCAACGGGAAATTCCCGCGCTGGAGGTGGTGAAAGGCACCAGCGTGATTATGCAGGACTACAGTCCAGGTACACCTGATCCGTCCCCCCTGGAAGAGATCCGTCAGCAGACTGACGAAGTGGAGGAGGAGTTTTTGCGGAGTGAGGAGCAGGAACAGCGTGATCAGGATCAGAACCCGCAAGACATCGATATCGATCTGGCAGAGGCGGCGATCCAGGCGCAGCATGAAAAGGAGACCCGGGAGCAGGCGGAGAAGCTACAGGAGATGTTGGATACAGAGATATCAGACGGGTTGCTGGATGTGGAGACGGAGGATACCAAAATCATTATCCGTATCCAGGAAAAGGGCTCATTTCCCTCGGGTCGTGCGAACCTCAATCCCGAGTTTTTCGAAGTAATCTCCAAGATAACCGATGTTATCGCCACCACACCTGGTAAGATCGTGGTTGCCGGGCATACGGATAATGTTCCGATATCCACGAAACGCTTTCGTTCGAATTGGGAACTCTCCTCGGCGCGGGCTGTCACCGTCGTGCATGCCATGTTGAGCAATGCGGCCATTGATGAGGGCCGATTCCTCATCCAGGGGTATGCCGACTCACAGCCGTTGGTTTCCAATGACACCAGTGAGAACAGGGCGCTCAACCGGCGTGTCGAGCTCGTGATCCAGCGTGGTGAGGATGTAGACAGTGGTCAGGTAATCAAGGCCAGTGAGCCGTAGCAGAGCTGAAGTGAGGGGAAGTGATAGATGACGAATGATGAACAGAGAAAACTCCAGGATGAGCGCAGGGAATTCTTTCGGATCGATGATTCGATTCAGGTCAGCTATCGTCTGATATCCTCTGATGAGTTACCCGAAAGCATTGAGGAACATCTGCAGGAGAGCGATAGGTTGACGGTGATGACCCGCCTGCAGAACATCAGTCAGCACCTCTCGGCTCCTCTGCACAGGATTGAACAACGTGATCCGGATGTGGCCGACTATCTGAAGGCATTGGATGAAAAGATCAACTTGCTGGGGCAGAGCTTCCTGGCTGAAGAGACAGAGCTGCTGGATCGTCCATCCTCTGCGGTCAACCTCAGCGCCGGTGGTCTCGCCATGGATGTCACTGAGAAGCACGAGGTGGGAGACCTGGTTGAGATCAAGCTGCTGCTGTTACCCTCATACATAGGTGTCGTAGCCTTTGGCGAGGTGGTTGATATCGATCAGGCCTCAGGCGGCGATATGGCCTATCCCTACCGTATCAGGATCAATTTCAATCTCATCCGAAGCAGTGACCAGGATGCCCTGATTCGCCATATTACGCGACGCCAGGGAGAGATGTTGCGTCAGCGCAGAGAGAGGATGGAGCAGGAGAGCGAGTGATCCGTCCTCAATCAGGTCTCATATCGCCACCCTGTACGGCGACACCGGTGCAGGGTCAGCCGGGGTCCGGCAAGCCCCGCCTGTAAAGAATCTCTCTTGAAATGTCGTTTATCATCCCCAATATGGTAGGATTGCCCGATTCAGCGGCACAGATAGTATGACTGCCGCCGTATCCGAACAGTTGAGGAACCTACCATGCCAATATATGAATACCGCTGTGAGGCTTGTGATCACGAGTTGGAAGCAATCCAGAAGATGAGCGATCCGGCCCTTACCGAATGTCCGGAATGTAAGCAGGATAGCCTGAAGAAGATAATCTCCGCCGCCGCTTTCCGCCTCAAGGGAAGCGGTTGGTACGAAACCGATTTCAAGAGCGGTAAAAAGAAAAACATCCACGACAGTGGCGGCAGCGAGACCAAGACGACGAAAACCGAGAGCAAACCGGCCGGCTGCAGTGGTGGCTCCTGCGGGTGCCATTAAATCCTATCGGATAGCCTGAAATGAGCTTCCTCCGCCGCTATCTGGTGGCAGGCCTGCTGGTCTGGCTGCCTCTTGGGGCTACATTTCTTGTTATCAATCTGTTGGTCGGCTGGATGGACAACAGCCTATTACTCTTGCCTGAGGCCTACCGCCCCGACAACCTCTTCGGCTTCCACATTCCGGGGCTGGGTGTCCTGCTCTCTCTGCTGATACTGCTGCTCACCGGCCTGGTTGCCGCCAATCTCCTAGGCAGCAAGATCGTGAGCATGTGGGAGAGGCTGCTGGCCCGAATACCTCTGGTCAGATCGGTCTACTCTGCCGTCAAGCAGATGGTTGAGACCATGTTCGCCGATAAGGGCAACTCATTTCGTAAGGTGATTCTGGTCGAGTTTCCCCGGCGCGGACTCTGGACCCTGGCGTTTTTAACCAGCGATGAGAGCGGAGCGGTACAGCGGGCTACCGGCCAGGATGTGGTTAATGTCTATATCCCCACCACACCGAACCCTACCGGTGGCTACTTCGTCCTGGTGCCGAAAGAGGATATACGAGAATTGGATATGAGTGTCGATGACGGATTGAAGATGCTCCTCTCAATGGGGGCGGTAAATCCAGTTGATGGACTTGCAGATGCAGAGGCCAAGCCGTAACATTCCCGCCTTTTAGCCCGTTTAAGCATTAGGAAATTTCCATGCGCAGTCACTATTGTGGACAGATCAACAGCTCTCATATAGACCAGGAAGTAGAACTTTGTGGTTGGGTACACCGAAGACGCGATCACGGTGGGGTGATATTCATCGATTTGCGGGACCGGGAGGGCCTGGTTCAGGTAGTCTACGATCCTGATCTACCAGATGTTTTCAAGCTTGCCGAGCATGTTCGCAACGAATATGTACTGCGTATCAAAGGCCGTGTCAGGGCCAGACCTGAAGGCTCGGTCAATCCCGATCTGTCCACCGGTGAGATAGAGATCCTGGGATTGGAGCTGGAGGTGCTGAATTCTGCCGAAACACCCCCATTCCAGCTCGATGAGCACGAAAAAGCTTCGGAAGAGATACGCCTGCGCTACCGCTACATCGATCTGCGCCGTCCCGAGATGCTGGAGAAGATCCGCACCCGGGCACGGGTCACCCAGGTATTGCGCCGTTTCCTCGATGACAACGGCTTTCTGGATATCGAAACACCGATGCTCACCAAGGCGACCCCTGAAGGCGCCCGTGACTACCTGGTGCCAAGCCGTACCCATCCCGGTTCGTTTTTCGCCTTGCCCCAGTCGCCACAGTTATTCAAACAGCTGCTGATGATGTCGGGTATGGATCGCTACTATCAGATAGTGCGCTGTTTTCGCGACGAAGATCTGCGCGCCGACAGGCAGCCCGAGTTCACTCAGCTCGATATCGAGACCGCCTTTCTCGACGAGGATGAGATCATCCAACTCAATGAAGAGATGATTCGTCAGCTCTTCAAGGAGATCCTGGATGTCGATCTGCCCAACCCCTTTCCCCGTATGAGCTATGACGAGGCGATGGAGCGCTATGGATCGGATCGCCCCGACCTTCGTGTTCCCCTTGAGTTGGTGGATCTGCGGGATCTGATGATAGGGGTCGAGTTCAAGGTCTTTTCCGGTCCTGCAAAGGATCCCAAGGGGCGCGTGGCGGCCTTGAAAGTGCCGGGGGGCAGCTCACTGAGCCGCAAACAGATCGACGAATACACCAAGTATGTGGGCATCTATGGCGCCAAGGGCCTGGCCTACATCAAGGTCAACGAGATCGCCAAAGGTGTCGAGGGGCTGCAATCTCCGATCCTCAAGTTTCTCCCGGTAGAGGTGGCCGAAGCAATATTGCAACGTACCGGGGCCAAAGACGGCGACCTGATCTTCTTCGGTGCCGACAAGGCACATGTGGTGAACGAATCCCTGGGTGCCCTGCGAGTCAAGTTGGGGCATGACCTGGAGCTGCTGCAAGGAGAGTGGCAGCCCCTCTGGGTGGTCGATTTCCCGATGTTCGAATGGGACGACCAGCATGACCGCTGGTCCCCTTTGCACCACCCGTTCACCTCACCCAAGCTGGATCAGCTCGATCTGCTCGATAGTGATCCCGGGGCCTGTAAGTCAAGGGCCTACGACATGGTCATGAACGGCGTTGAGCTGGGTGGCGGTTCCATTCGTATCCATCAACAGGCGGTGCAGCAGAAGATCTTTGAGCTGTTGGAAATCGGCCCGGAGGAGGCTGAAAAGAAATTCGGTTTTCTTTTGGCGGCCCTGCAATACGGCTGTCCTCCCCACGGTGGTCTCGCCTTCGGTCTCGATCGGCTTGTGATGTTGCTGACCGGTTCCGCATCGATCCGCGAAGTGATGGCCTTCCCGAAGACCCAGACAGCCGCCTGTATGCTCACCTCCGCACCTTCGGAAGTTGGTGCCGACCAACTGCGTGAACTCTCGATACGGGTGCGTAAACCGGTCAGTGAAAAGAGCAACTAAGAGACCTGAGTCTGTCCTGGTTGTGGTCTATACCACAGCCGGTGAAATATTGATGTTGCG
>JASFJX010000213.1:0-6427 GCA_050119385.1 Candidatus Thiodiazotropha sp.
CGTCGATCATGTGGAGCGACTGCCGGAACGTTTACCGAACGTCTTCGCGGCCATTACCGGTGGCTGAGGGTTTTAATGCGTAGGGTGGAACCCTGCCCCACCCTCTATACATAGTATCTACAGGTTTTATGATTTAGGAAACGGCAACACCTTCACCGGATGAGTTTCACAGCCTTTCTCCCTGGACCGAGCCTCTATCTCATCAAGGGCCTTCATAAATTCACCGACCAACCGATTATGCAGCTCTCTGGACTTTTCGTCATAATAGATGAGATCGATGGGGGCAGGTTCGTTGAGACCTTCCCGGCTCTGATCCCTGCGGAACTTCCAAGCCAAGCGGATCAGTTTGCCGCCTTTGCCATCGCGTACCGCATAGGCGTGGTTATCGATGAAGATCACCTCTTCCTCGTCGATAACCGCCTGGAACTGCATAGCACGGACCGGTATGAAGATGTGCTCATACTGACAGCGGGTCAGCATCAGGCGGCACTGATTGTAGAGTGTTGGGGGTATGGTCAAACGTTCCCAGGCCAACTCCTCGGGACGGAAAAAGATTTCATCCAACCCCCCACCCATAGCCGGCCTCAATCGTTATCATGCAGCTCGGGTTTCCATCCTTTCGCCTTCGCATTGTTGACCGCATCCTGATAAATCCGGCGATGTCTCTGCGCCAGCTCAGGGGGTAGATTCGAGACCAGATGACCATACTTTTCCCACTCCGTGGTCACCTTGTCATAAAGCGCCTGAATCCCTTCGACCCTCCACCCCTCGCAGCTCTCTGTCTCGGGGATCAGGCCGAACACCCAGGCGTCACGAATGATATTGCCTGTTGGATTCATGGCGCCGGTTGGATCTTTATGGATACCTTCGTATAGCTTTTCTGCCATTTGTTGAACTCTGATATCACGCATTAGCATGAGACAATACACTAAGATTGATTCGCCAAATCAGAAGCAGATTTGCGATGTCCCACAATATCCACACATTTGACACCAAAACTATATACAACACTATCGGCGCATCCTACGGATAGATTCAATAGATAATTTCTATCTCTCAAGTATAAGCTAATACTTATGATTTATATAAGAATATTTGCAGTTTACTTATAAACTTATCCTCTGTAAGGTTTACACCCAATTCCCCACATGGTCTGGGGTAAGTTACAGAGAGATCTTGTTCTCTCGCTAAATAGATACACAAACTGGAGCAGAACAAAATGGCACTCGACCAATCATCCCGTTACTCTGACCTCAGCCTGAAGGAAGAGGATTTGATCGCCGGCGGCGGGCACATCCTGTGCGCCTACAAGATGAAACCCAAGAGCGGTTACGGCTATCTGGAGGCCGCAGCTCACTTTGCTGCCGAGTCTTCCACCGGCACCAACGTTGAAGTCTCCACCACCGATGATTTCACCAAGGGCGTGGATGCACTGGTCTACTTCATCGACGAAGCCACTGAAGAGATGCGCATTGCCTACCCCATCGACCTGTTCGATCGCAACATGATCGACGGCCGTATGATGCTGGTCTCCTTCCTCACCCTGACCATCGGTAACAACCAGGGCATGGGCGATGTCGAGTACGCCAAGATGTACGACTTCTTCATGCCGCCCCGTGCCATCCAGCTGTTCGACGGTCCTGCCAAGGACATCTCCGACCTGTGGCGCATGCTGGGTCGTCCGGTGGTCGACGGCGGCTACATCGCCGGTACCATCATCAAGCCTAAGCTGGGCCTGCGTCCCGAGCCCTTCGCCGAAGCGGCCTACCAGTTCTGGCTCGGCGGTGACTTCATCAAGAACGACGAGCCTCAGGGCAACCAGGTCTTCTGCCCCGCGAAGAAGGTCTATCCCCTGGTCTACGATGCCATGAAGCGCGCCATGGACGAGACCGGCGAGGCCAAGCTCTTCTCCGCCAACATCACCGCTGACGACCACGCTGAGATGCTTGCCCGCGGCGAGTTCATCCTCGAGGCCTTCGGTCCCGACGCCGACAAGGTGGCCTTCCTGGTGGACGGTTATGTGGGCGGGCCGGGCATGGTGACCACAGCTCGTCGTTACTTCCCCAACCAGTACCTGCACTACCATCGCGCCGGTCACGGCGCCGTTACCTCTCCCAGTTCCAAGCGCGGTTACACCGCCTACGTACTGGCCAAGATGTCCCGTCTGCAGGGTGCCTCCGGTATCCATGTCGGCACCATGGGCTACGGCAAGATGGAGGGGGACAAAGACGACCGCGCCATCGCCTACATCATCGAGCGTGACGAGTACCAGGGTCCTGCTTACAACCAGAAATGGTATGGCATGAAACCCACTACACCGATCATCTCAGGCGGCATGAACGCCCTGCGTCTACCCGGCTTCTTCGAGAACCTGGGCCACGGCAACGTCATCAACACCGCAGGCGGCGGCTCCTACGGCCACATCGACAGCCCGGCGGCCGGGGCAACCTCCTTGCGTCAAGCCTATGAGTGCTGGAAGGCCGGCGCAGATCCCATCGAGTGGGCCAAGGAGCACAAGGAGTTCGCACGTGCCTTCGAGTCCTTCCCCCACGATGCGGATGCAATCTTCCCAGGTTGGCGTGAAAAACTGGGCGTGCACAAATAAGAAATGCATCCCAATGCCATCCCTATTAAAGGCCCCCGCATGGGGGCTTTTTTTTAGTCCGCAAATGAATGCGAATGAACGCAAATCTGTGTTTATCCAGCAGAAATGATGTACATCCCTATGCAGGCTTTAGAGTAGAATGTGACGTATATCGTCTGCCTTTTTATGAATTTGGAGTCACCATGAGTGCCGACAACGAGCAATACCTGGTCCAACAAGAACCCTACTATCAGCCCCAGGAAGATGAGATCGAGCTCTATGAGGCCGCCTACGCCGAAAGGCTACCTGTCATGATCAAGGGCCCCACCGGTTGCGGTAAATCCCGCTTCGTGGAACATATGGCCTGGCGCCTGGGCAAGCCGTTGATCACCGTTGCTTGCAACGAAGACATGACCGCCTCCGACCTGGTCGGTCGCTATCTGTTGGATTCCGAGGGCACCCGCTGGTTGGACGGCCCCCTCACCGTGGCCGCTCGGATCGGTGCCATCTGCTACCTGGATGAAATCGTGGAGGCACGACAGGATACGACGGTTGTCATCCACCCGCTGACTGATCATAGGCGTAACCTGCCTTTAGATAAAAAAGGAGAGGTGGTCAACGCCCATGATGACTTCCAGCTGGTGATCTCCTACAACCCGGGATATCAGAGCCTGATGAAGGATCTCAAACAGTCTACCAAGCAACGCTTCTCCGCCCTCGACTTCGACTATGCCCCAGCCGGGCTGGAGTCCTCGATTATCGCCAAGGAGACGGGGATCGACGAGTCGACGGCCACCCATCTTGTAAAAATCGGAGAGACCGCGCGAAATCTCAAGGGGCATGGCCTGGATGAAGGCATATCGACCCGACTGCTGGTGTATGCCGCCAGATTGGTGAAACGGGGCATCAACCCCCGAGCCGCCTGCCGCATGGCCCTGGTCAGACCGATCACCGACGACAAGGACATCGTCGCCACCCTTGACCACGCCATCGAGGCGGTGTTTGGGTGAGAGCAACTCACAATGATCGATAGAGAACGACTCAGCTGCGGTTTCAAGGAGATCGATCCGATCTTCGATGACTGTATGGCGAATGCCCGCCGCCACCTGAGTGAGGCCGGTATGGAGGCCTATCTGGAAGGCGCCTCCCTGTGCTGCAAAATCGGTCGTGGCGTGGAGCCGGTGATCGTCTTCCTGCAAGAGCTGCCCGAGATCGCCGCTCGCACCGGCGAGGGGATCATCGAACTGACTGCCCAGAGTGTCTGGAAGCTGTCACGCAGCCCCAACGGCAAGGGAATCCTGCCGTTTCTGCAGATGCTGCCCGAGGCCAGCCGCAGACTGGGCAGTATGGAAATGATGCAGCGATTCATCAAAATCATATTCGATATGGTCGAGCAGACATCCGGCTCCATTCACGGCTTTCACACCACCATCCCCAGCCCTTCGCTCACGGATCTGCTGAAGAAAGCACCTTATCTGCTGAGCCAACTCTCCCTCGAGGGTTTGAGCAACTGGATCGGTTACGGTGTGCGTAACTACCGCACCCATCCGCAGCGGCAGATCGACTATTTCAGCCTGCAATCCGCCGATAGTCGCGCCATCCTGCAGCGAGAGCGCCACGGCACCCTATTCACCGACCATGAGCGAAAGCTCGATCTTTATCTGCGATCCCTGTGGCGCAGCAAGGCACATTTTGTACCCTATTCGGAAAGCTTCGACGAACTGCGCAAACCCATGCCTTATTTCGACTCGCTTGGGATCCGCATACCCGATGTCTATGACGACCTTGACGGTGTTTCAGGAATCGATCGATATCGTGCCCTGCTGGCCCACGTAGCCGCCCATCAACGCTGGACCACTCAAGTGGTGGCGGACAACTACAGCCCCTTTCAGCGGGTCGCCATCGAAACCTTTGAAGATGCCAGGGTCGATCTTCTCGCTATTCGGGAGTATCCCGGGCTGGGAAAAATCCTGTTGAAGCTCCACCCCCATCCGAGGGAGGATGACTGTGACCCTGAAGTGGAGTCCTGCATTCGCCATCGACTGGCGATGTTTTCCCACGCCGCCTTGAACCCGGATCATGGCTATACCGCCCCCGATCTGTTGGAGTTTCTCGAGCGTTTTCAGACAGCCCTGACAGACAGCACCTCGGACACCCAGACCATGGCCGCCCTTGCCATCTCTTATATCGCCCGTACCCGCCGCCAGGCCGACCTCTCCGCCAACGTCTACTTTACCGACACCGAGATAAGCTATCGCGATGACAATCGCCACATGTGGATCTTCATCGAAGAGGGAGACGAGGAAGAGATGTTCGATGCAGAACAAAAACGCAAGACATCGGGTGAAGAGGTCCAGGGATTGCCGCCGCGCCATTACCCGGAGTGGGACTATAAGAGTAAGACCTACAATCCTGACTGGGTCAGCCTGTATGAGAGTCTCCATCCCCAGGGAGATGCCGGTCATATCGATGCCCTGCTACACAAGCACCAGGCTCTGGCGAAACAGTTGAAGCGCCTGCTGGACCTGCTCAAGCCACAACAATATGTGCGTATCCGCTACCAGGAAGAGGGCAGCGAACTCGATCTCGATGTAGCGATCCGTTCATTGATTGAATACAAGAGCGGTCATAACCCCGATCCGCGGATCAATATGAGCCATCGCAATGATGGGCGGGATATCGCAGTGATGCTGCTGATCGATCTCTCCGAATCGGTGGACCAGGTCCCCCAAGGCAGCCAGCAATCGATACTGCAATTGAGTCAGGAGGCGGTCTCCCTGTTAGGCTGGGCCATCGAACAGTTGGGTGACAGCTTCGCCATCGCCGGTTTCTCATCCAACACCCGGCATGAGGTTCGCTATCAGCACATCAAAGGCTATGGAGAACATTGGAATGACACCGTCAAAGGGCGTCTTGCCGCCCTGCAGGCAGGTTGGTCCACCCGCATGGGAGCTGCTATTCGCCACGCTTCACACTATCTGAGCGCCAGGCAGGCGGATAAAAAGCTGATGTTGATCCTCACCGACGGCGAACCCGCCGATATCGATGTCCATGATGACCGACTGCTCATCGAAGATAGCCGCAAGGCCGTTTTGGAGGCGGAACAGAATGACATCTATACCTATTGTATCAACCTTGATCCCCAAGCCGACGACTACGTGAGAGATATCTTCGGCCACCAATTCACCATCATCGACCGGGTGGAACGATTGCCTGAGCAGTTGCCAAAACTGTTTATGGCCTTGACTAAATAGCGGCAAAAAAGATCACACCTATTGTGTGATTATGATTCCCTCGAAAACCTTATATTTCATGCACTATTAATCCGGCAACTGTATATGCCGTTTTCAGCCGCCATGAGCTAACCTACAACAAGTTTTGATAACGCAGTCTGTTGGTTGACGCACAGCAGCCTGCCTTGTAAAAAATCAATATGTCAGGGACTTCAATCATGCCCTGAACATAACTTTTTAAACTATGCTGTTCTTTACAATCTTTTTCACAGAAACACATATACTTACATCATGTCTGAGATAATCACTTATCGCCGATTACAGTGATGTATGTATAATCGTGCGTTTACTCGATCTCCAATTAACCATCAAACATGAAACAGACAGACGATCTTCGCATCAAGGCAATCAAAGAACTGAGCCCACCGGCTCAGATTCATACAGAACTACCGATCACAGAGAATGCGGCCGATACTGTATATAAAACACGGGAGCGTATACACAAAATTCTGCATGATGAAGATGACCGGCTGTTGGTTATTATCGGACCCTGTTCAGTACATGACCCTGAAGCCGCCTTGGAGTACGCCCAGCGCCTGCAACCGGTACG
>JASFJX010000214.1:0-6425 GCA_050119385.1 Candidatus Thiodiazotropha sp.
TCATTGGACTCGGCGGACTGGGCTCCCCTGCTGCCATGTACCTGGCCGCAGCAGGCGTGGGAACCCTGGTGCTGGTCGATTTCGATCAGGTCGACCTGACCAATCTACAGCGCCAGATCGTACACACGACCGCCCGTATCGGCGAGTCGAAGGTGGCATCGGCCCGTGAAACCCTGCAGGCCCTCAACCCGGAGTGCCGGGTAGAGATCATTGCCAAACACCTGGATGAAGCCGAGTTGAAACAGCAGACAGAAGAGGCCGATCTGGTACTCGACTGCAGCGATAACTTCACAACCCGTTTCGCCATCAACAAAGCCTGTTATGAGACCGGAACCCCCCTGGTTTCCGGCGCCGCGATCCGCATGGAGGGACAGATCAGCGTCTTCTCCGGTGAGCCTGGCGGTCCCTGCTACCACTGCCTCTATCCAGACGAGGGAGAGATGGATGAGACCTGTTCCGCTAACGGGGTACTGGCCCCGCTGGTGGGTGTGATCGGCAGCCTGCAGGCTGTTGAAGCCATCAAGCAGCTCACCGGGGCTGGCACAACCCTGCATGGCAGACTCCTGCTACTGGATGCCCTGGAGATGGAGTGGCGCACCCTGCGCCTCACTGCCGATCCGGCCTGTCCGGTTTGCGCTGCGACAGGTTGACCCGGGGTGATGTTTGCATCCGCCCCCTTACGACTGTTCTGTCCTTTGCTTTTCAGTCTGTTCTGCGTACTGATTGCTCTCCTGCCGGAACCGGCCATTAACCAGCTGCAGTACCATCGTATTCACATCGCTGAAGGTGAGTTTTGGCGCCTCATCAGCGCGCATCTGACCCACCTGGGTTGGGGGCATCTGATCATGAACCTGGCCGGGTTCTGGCTCATTTTGGCCCTCTTCCCCACCACCCAGCCACCAGGTCGCTGTCTCAGCCTGCTGCCTTTGCTGATCCTGGGTACCAGCATCGGATTGTGGCTGTTCTCTCCTGAAGTCACATGGTATCGGGGACTGTCAGGCGTCCTGCATGGGCTGTTATGCTGGGGAGTACTCAGTCAGTTGAAAGAACAACCCGGTGTATCCCTGTTCATTCTAAGCTTTGTTGTTTTTAAACTGTTTTGGGAGCAGTGGCAGGGCCCCATGCCGGGCAGCGAATCCCTGGCCGCGGGAAGCGTCATCGTCGACGCCCATCTTTACGGCGCGGTCACTGGCGTCATACTATGGGGCCTTGGGCCTGCATTCGCAAATAAGGAGACCGAATGAAGCCATCTATATTTCTGCTGCTTTTTGCACTCCTATCCACCGCTTGCCAGGAAATGGAAGATATCAATTTGAGTCAACTCTCAGCTGAAGAGAAAAAGGCTGTGGAGTCACTGTTATGGCTAAAAGATGCCGACCCGGAGAAAAGCGCGGCCGAGGCGCTGACAAAGGGTGATAAACGACTGATGGCCATGGCCACCCGCGGGACCACACTACCCGGCATCGACACGGATTTGATTTCCAAGGCCAAGAACATCTGTGGCATTCGCTATCTGGAAGGTTCCACCGACACCGTGTATGGTGAAATCCACCTTAAACTCATACAACAGGCTTCCGAGTACGCGGCGGCCTATAACAGGATCGTGATTGAGCAGTGCATGGATAGATAGATAGATGCGACCCAGCCACAGGCAATCAGCCGATTGATTGGCGCCTGGAAAAACGCCGAGCATAAGGCCAATAGCGCAAAGGCCGAGCTATCACAGATATTCGAAACATCAGCTGACGGCATGCGGATTGTAGACCGGAATTTTCGCATACTGAAGGCAAATGATACGTTTTGCACCCTGGTGGGTTTAGAAAAGCAGGCTATCATTGGACAAAACTGCAGTTCCGTCTTCATGGGTGAATATTGCAACTCTCCTAACTGTCCACTGGCACGTATCCTCAACGGTGAAGAGCGTGTAGAGTTCGATGCGGAAAAAATTCGTGCAGATGGTAGTCGCATACCTTGTATCGTTACAGCAACCCCATTCCGTTCGCCCGACGGTGATATCCTGGGTATAGTCGAGGATTTCAAGGACATCTCCGATCGACGTAATTGGGAATCTGTATTGACGGCCTCGCAGGAGCGTTTGCGAAAACTAGCCTCACACTTGCAAACCATACAAGAGGAAGAGCGCCGTCGAGTTGCACGTGAGATTCATGACGAGTTGGGACAGGCGTTAACAGCGCTCAATATGGATGTCCACTGGTTAAAAACAAAGTCCTTCGGCTTAATCGGTATGCAGGAACGGGTGAATGATTTTGGTGGAAAATTCAGTATTTACCCATACTCATACTAAGCATTCACCCAGAGGACCAGTATGCCATTAGAGCCCTGAAGGATGGCGCAGCGGGTTATCTGACAAAGGATAGTGCGCCTGAAGAGCTGGTAGCCGCTATACGTAAGGCGGCACAAGGGGGTAAATACATTACAAGTCAACTTGCTGAAAAACTGGCAAATCACCTGTCCAGTACAATGATGGACAACCCCCTTGAACCTAATCCTTGGCTGCACCTTGCCAATACAATCATTCAGGGCTCAATAAAACACCTGCTTTAGAAAGAACAAAAAAACACTGTTTGCGGAAACGATCTCAACCAACTAGATGATACGCTTATCGTTAACATAGAGTTGGCTGATTCCGCTCAAGCTTTCATGCAGGATAACGTTCATGTTTGCATCAATCGAAGACAGGCAACCTATGCCCTGATATTTCCACACTAAGTGGCGAATAAACTTCCTATACTTCTCAATATGAACAGACGCCGCCTCCTTCAACACCTTGGCTTGAGTGCAGCGACGACCTGCCTGCCCTGGTTTGTCAGCTGTGGAAAGGCACCGACACTGACCGTCACGATCCACCCCTGGATGGGGTATGAAACCCTCTATCTCGCCAGAGATTTCAACTGGCTACCCGCCGGAATACAGCTTAGCGACCATCCAATCCTATGGGAGTCCCTGGCAGCCCTGCAATCCGGCGCAGCGGACGCCGCCTGCCTGACACTGGATGAAATGCTGCGCGCGCGGGCCTCCGGGCTGCCTCTTTCGGCGACATTGGTCTTCGGCGTCTCGGCAGGGGCCGACATGGTGCTGGCCCGACCGGAGATCGAGACTCTGGCCGATTTAGCCAACAAGCGCATCGGCTTCGACCCCGACGCCGACGGCGCCCTGGTATTCGCCAAGCTACTGGAAGCGGCGGCGCTCCACCCATCAGCGGTAACACAGATAGACCTGCCTCCGGCCAAGCAGCTTGAGGCCTGGCGCAGAGGCGAGGTGGATGCGGTCATCACTTATGAACCGATCGCCTCCTCCCTCATGCATGAAGGGGCGCAGGATCTGTTCGATAGCCGGCAGATGCCCGATACCATCATCCACCTACTGGCGCTACACCGAGACCACCTGGACCTATTGCCGCTGTTGCGCATCCTGGTAACCATCCATTTCCGTGCCTTGGACTATTTACGCGGCAACGAAGAGGACGCCATTCAGCGAATTTCCGTACGCGATGAGATCAGCCCGCAAGAGGTGCGCCAAGCGCTGGCAGGCATCAATCTT
Source organism: Candidatus Thiodiazotropha sp. (assembly GCA_050119385.1). Lineage (GTDB taxonomy): Bacteria > Pseudomonadota > Gammaproteobacteria > Chromatiales > Chromatiaceae > Thiodiazotropha. The sequence continues at coordinate 3,562 of JASFJX010000214.1, forward strand.
CCCTCACTCACCGCCAATCGCGGCTATCTTCTCGGCGAAGAACCCGGCCTTGTCCGAGCAGCACGAGATCTCTCCCGGCTGATGGTTCGGTATGGCCTGCTGACAAGGGAAGACGACCTTCAGAACCTTGTGCTGCCCGATGCCCTGCCGGATGAGGGGGCATAGACCAATGAGACGCCTGTTCATCATCGCCCTCCTGCTGCTCTCTTTCACCATGTACCCCGCGGCAGGCGAAACGCCGCTGCGAATGGGCGTACTTGCCTACCGACCCAAACCGCAAACCCTAGCCAAATGGCAGCCATTGGCCGACTATCTGCAAACCAGGCTGGGGCAGCCCATTATTCTCTCGGTGCATGACCATGCCGAATTGAGCGCGGTCGTGGGGCGGCGCGCGGTGGATGTGGTGATCACCACCGCCAACCACTTTATCCTGCTACAGCATACCAGCGGACTCTCCGCGCCCTTGGCCACATTGATTACCCTGCAGAGGGGATACGAACTCACGGCCTATGGGGGAACCATCATAAGCCGTGCCGATCGTGACGACATCAACACCCTTACCGACCTTGATAGGAAGCGGATTGCCGCAGTCTCCCAGGATGCATTTGGCGGCTTTCAGATGCAGGCCTTTGTGTTCACGGAAGCCGGCGTGCCCCTGCCCAGGGGAGACAACCTAGTGCTTACGGGACAGCCCCATGACCTTGTCATCGAGGCGGTCCGAACCGGCCGCGCCGATGCCGGTTTCATACGCGCCGGAGTGCTCGAATCACTCGCCCTCGAAGGAAAGCTTGACCTGAATGACTACAAGATCATCAACACTCAGCGCCTGGCGGATTTTCCCTATGCGGTGTCCACCCGACTCTATCCGGAATGGCCCGTGGCGGTGATGCCGCAAGTGGATAAATATCTTGCCACACGCCTGGCTGCCGCCCTCTACTCACTACCACACGGCAGATTAACCGGCCCGGCTGCCAGCATCGACGGATTTGTCACCCCCGCCAACTACGACGGTGTGGAAAGACTCATGCGGCGCCTAAATCTCCCCCCCTTCGACCGCCTGCCGGAGATCACCCTATCCGACCTCTGGCACCGCCATGCCTGGTGGTTAGTCTCGCTGGCGCTGATGGGACTGACACTCCTGGCAGCCAGTATTGCCCTGGTCATCCTCTACCGCCGCTCCAACGAGTCCCTTCACCAACTCAGGCTACTCTCCGCGAAAGAGAATCTGCTACTGACGAGCCTCGCCGAGGGCGTTTATGGTGTCGATACTCGGGGAAGCTGTATTTTCATCAATCCGGCAGCGCTGGAGTTGTTGGGCTTTAGCGAGAGGGAAGTCGTCGGCAAGGATGCGCACAACACCTTCCATGTGGGGCCTGAACAGCATGCCTCCCATGAAGAGGAAGCCTGTCCGATCCTTCTCACCTTGCGCGACGGTAAAAAACGGGAACTGGAAGATAGCTTTCACCGCAAGGACGGAGATGCGCTCCCGGTCTCCTTAGGAGTTTCCGCCATGCTCGACGGCGAAACCATCGTCGGTGCGGTAGTGGTTTTTCAGGACATCACCGAACGGCGTCAAGCCGAGGAGGCACAGCGCCACTACCAGGACCAGTTGGAGCAGACTGTCGATAAACGCACGGCGGAACTGCGCCTGGCACGGGATGCCGCAGAAACGGCGAACAAGGCGAAAAGCGCGTTCCTTGCCAATATGAGCCACGAGCTGCGCACTCCCTTGAACGCCATTCTTGGCTTCTCGGCCATGTTACGCCTCGATCCGGCACTATCCGAGAGCCAGCGAGAGAGGCTCGATATCATCAACCGCAGTGGCGATCATCTGCTAACGCTTATCAATGACGTGCTTGAGGTCTCGAAAATCGAGGCGGGGCGGATGCAAATAGATATCTCAACCTTCGATCTAGGCAGCTTGGTACTCGACGTGGCTGACATGATGCGCCAGCGTGCAAAAGAGAAAGGATTGAGCCTGCTGCTCGATCAGGCCTCCGATTTCCCCCGTTACATCCGCGGCGACGAGGCGCGCCTGCGCCAAGTGCTGATCAACCTCGTGGGCAATGCGGTGAAATATACCAACGAGGGTGGTGTTACCATCCGTCTTGGCACCAAAGTGAGCGCCCCAGAACACTTGTTGATCGAGGTGGAGGACACAGGCCCTGGCATCTCGCCCGAAAACCAGCAGCGACTGTTCAATCCCTTCGTAACCGTGACTGATGACGAAGCCCTCTCAGGAACCGGCCTCGGCCTTACCATCTCACACCAGTTCATAGAACTGATGGGGGGTAAGATCAGTCTCGACAGTACACTAGGCCGAGGATCGATCTTCCGCATCGATCTGGTGGTCGAAACGGCGCCTGAGGCTGAGATCAGGGCACTCCAGCAGAAACTCCCCCAGGGTGAGGTATCCGGTCTTGCCCCCGGAACCCCCAGCTACCGCATTCTTATCGCCGAGGATCAACCGGAAGCACAAATACTACTCAGCGAGTTGATGAGCCGCCTTGGTCTGGAGACACGGATTGCAGCTGACGGTGCACAGGCGCTGAAACAATTCCGCGAGTGGCACCCTGACCTCATTTGGATGGACCGTCGTATGCCGGTGATGGACGGTATCGAAGCGACCAGAGCCATTCGACAGTCCCCCGGCGGTGAGGCGGTAAAAATCGTCGCTGTGACCGCATCGGTCTTCAAGGAGCAACAGGATGAGATGCTGGCCGCCGGCATGAACGGCTTTGTACACAAACCCTACCGCTTCCACGAAATCTACGACGCCATGACTGAGCACTTAGGAGTGAAGTTTGAATATACTTCAACTTCTCCCACAGGAGAGGGAACATCGGCTGCGCTAACAGTCGCAG
>JASFJX010000215.1:0-6420 GCA_050119385.1 Candidatus Thiodiazotropha sp.
AGTGCAATCATGGACCAGAACAACATACAGGAACTATTGGCATGTCTGCCTAAGGAGAGAACCCTCTATCGTTACTGCCGTGACTACTATGCAGTGCAACTGCTGCAGATTGCAGCCAAGCGGCACTTATCGATTCAAACCTTGAAGAGATCCAACTTTGGGAGGCTGCTTAACAAGCCCTCAATCACTCCCCTACTGAGCAGCTGTGGTGACGGGCGCCTAAACAGTGAACTGTTTATCAGCTATTGGCAGGAACCGGGTACGACTTATCTCGTCACTGCGGGTGTGTGGGGAAGCAAATCAGACCGCTATGCGCAGACATCGAGACCCGGTGTCAACCTGGTGTTGCGACTCAATTTCAATCATCAACATGACAAACTGTTTCGGGAATCCATCCACCCAGCAGAGGACGGTGCCTTCAACAATTGGGGGCACCCGGTGTTGCAACGGGGAGATCGTAGTTACTACCGGGAGACACTGGCCTGGTCACGCCTCGACATCGACCTCGATTTGGGTGAGGTATTGATTGAAGAGGTCCAAAGTGACTGGGTCAGAGATGTGGCCTGGTTACGCAAATGGCTCGAGCGATGCGATTCGGATGAGCATGTAATGGATTGTTATAGCTTCAACACCACAGCCGCGATGGCACGTGGTTATTTGAAATTCGTCGAACCGCTACTCAAAGAGTGGAGCCAGGCCATGCTCGCGGCGACTGTCGATTTCATCGAGCGTGAATTGGGATTGAAGCACCTCTGGTACCACACTTGGGAAGTCGGTAATTACCTGAAACGTATCGATGGTTATTACGGACCACCTAAATCACTGTATACCACCCTGCCAAAGCAGTTCTGTTTCGAACAGACGGATCAACTCCCTGCCCTGCTGAGTGACAGACGCACGATCAAACGTTTGCGCCGGGGAAAGATTGAACCACGCTTTTATAAACTCGAACTATAAGGAATATCATTATGCCTATTCTACAAACACTCAACAAAGGTAAGGTGCCGGTCCACATCTGGACCGGCGATACCGAATCGACAGCCTTGGACCAGTTGGCGAACGTATCACAAATGCCTTTCATCCATCACCATGTGGCTGCGATGCCCGATGTTCATGCGGGCATAGGTGCGACTGTCGGCTCGGTGATCCCTACCAAGGGGGCGATCGTGCCGGCAGCCGTTGGGGTGGATATCGGTTGCGGCATGAACGCCATCCGTCTATCCCTGACAGCCTCCGAACTGCCTGACAGCCTGCGCATGCTGCGTAATCGTGTTGAACAGGCCATCCCGGTGGGGTTCGATATGCATGATCGTGATCCGGTGAAGCGCTCGACCATTATTCCATTGGCGAAGCAACTGGACCAGATCCTCGATAAGCATCCGGCAATCGCCAGGATGCAGCGAAAGCGGCCCTACGATATCTGGGTTCGTCAACTGGCGACCCTGGGCGGCGGCAACCACTTCATCGAACTCTGTCTGGATGAAAACCAGGCGGTATGGGTGATGCTGCACTCCGGTTCCCGGGGTATCGGCAATGTCATTGGGCGTTACTTCATCAATCTTGCGCGCAAGGATATGGGTGATCAACTGGGCAGGTTGCCCGACAGGGATCTGGCCTACTTCACCGAAGGGGCACAACACTTTGAAGACTATATGGAGGCGGTCGGTTGGGCCCAGGACTATGCCATGATCAATCGCCGTGAAATGATGCGGCATATGCTGGATGCCCTGGTAAAGCACTTACCACCTTTCTCTATCACTAAGGAGGCGATCAACTGCCACCATAACTATGTGCAACAGGAGCATCACTTCGGCGCCGATGTCTATGTGACCCGTAAGGGGGCGATACGTGCCGGTGAAGGTGAGCTGGGAATCATCCCGGGTTCCATGGGTGCCAAGTCCTACATCGTGCGTGGCAAGGGAAATGAAGCCTCTTTCTGCTCCTGCTCACATGGTGCGGGACGACGCATGTCGCGTTCAAAAGCGAAGCGGCAATTCAGCCGGTCCGACCTGGAATCCCAGACCCAGGGAGTGGAGTGCCGTAAAGACAAGGGAGTCATCGATGAGATCCCTGGCGCCTACAAGGACATCGACCAGGTGATGGCAAACCAGAACGATCTGGTTGATGTGGTACACACTCTGAAGCAGGTGATGTGTATCAAGGGATAAGTGGGCCGGGCCACTGGCCCACTTTTTATTAATATTCGAGGAATAAACGATGAAAAAAAGATGTAACAGACCACGAAACCTTATGCACAACCACCCGATGTTACGCAAAGGTGGGGTGCATGATAAAACCAATAAAGCCAAACGGCGTAAAGAGAAGCAAAACCTGCGTAAGGCGTGGTTTTCTCTGAGTGCATAGTGTGTACTGAGAGAAAACCACGCGTTTATGCGTTCAACAGGGTAATTCGAATTGTAACGGTTCGATACTGCTGCCGTTCTCCTTTACCATTTACCCTTCCGCCAGCGTTTCGCTGTTAGTTTTTCTAACTTTCTTCGATAGGGCCCAATTTCCCATTTAGCCTTCTGTTGTTTCTGAAAACTCCAGAGTTGATCCGAGAGCACAGCACCTACTGCGTGGATTGCTTCGTGGCGACTGAGTCCTTGGCGGATAAGTCTCGCTACCGTAGCCGGAACCGGCTCATATGCCATAGCAATTTGATTCTCGACAGCGACGTGAATGCCAGCGTGGGCTTCTCTTTGACCTTCTTCCAATAACTCTTTTTCATGCTTATCATGAAACGATCGCACTAACTCGATTCGCTCATCCTCCGGCAAAGCTAGCCATTCTTCTGATACTGGTGCGATTGACGGATCGTACTCATCCATAGTCATGTCCTTTTGTCCTTTTCCTTAGCATAACCCATAAAAATGGGGAGGTTTCGAGCGTCCCAGCCTGCGTTTTTTGCAGGCGACATAATTAATTGTTATTTTCGATTTCACACCAACATCCTTTTTTTAAGGTGCATATTTGAATGCTATTGATATCTTTACAAGGATCTGGATCAATATATTTATTTTCACTCTCTTTTTTACTAAATATTTCTTTAATTATTTCTATATCTTCTTCAAGTCCTTCTACCATATATTTTGATTCATACTTATGCTTGTTTTCAATATCACCAAAAATTGATCTGTCTACTTCTTTTCCAATTTTTGCGCCAATCAAACTACAGCCAGATAGGAATGGAAGTAAAAATAAATAGGTAATGTGTTGTTTCATCTCTTTAAAAATTAACAGTTACATTAACGAGATCTCCTGTCTCGTTGTTTTTTATAGCAAGACCTCAATGTAACACCAAAACATACTGATAATCAATTGTTTAGCTTCATTCGACGACAAGAGGCGTATTTACCTTGGCCGCCTAAGCAGTTGCCTCCAATGCAATATGCCGCGCGGCGCTGAAATCACTCTTGCCGCTACCCAGTTTCGGTATATGTGCCACCTTGATCAGTTTTGCTGGCAGCATCAGAGGGTTGAGACCCACCGAGCGGATTAGCGAGTCCAGTTCAATGGTTTTCATCTCACCACTGAAGAGTAATACAACCTGCTCACCCTTCTTGTCGTCCGGCAGGCTGGTGGCCAACACTTCCATATCGTCTGACAGTTGCCGGGTGATGGCAAACTCCACCGCACCCAGGCTGATCATCTCGCCACCCACTTTGGCGAAACGCGAATAGCGATCCACGATCGTAAGAAAACCGTCTTCATCCAGGTGCCCTTTGTCACCGGTCTTATACCAGCGGATCCCGTCCAGCTCGACAATGACCTCATTGGTCTTTGTCGGATTCTTCAGATAACCGAGCATCACTTGAGCCCCGCCAAACAGGATCAAGCCGTCCTCTCCCGTCGGCAAGGGTTCGAGACTATCCGGATCAACCACGCGAAAGCTACTCCCAGGTAGAGGTTGGCCGACGGTACCTGGCTTGTTGCCCACATCCGCCCGCATTTTGTTGGGATGCAGGCGATCGGGGATATTCACACTCGCCACCGGTGTTGTCTCAGTGGCGCCATACCCTTCATAGATCGGCTTATTGAATTTCAAGCTGAACGCATCACGAATCTCCGGCTTGAGTTTTTCAGCCCCGGCAACCACCACTCTCAACGACTCCAACATCACAGCATGCACCTTACGATTGCGATTGAACAGGCGTAGGAAGGTGGAGGTTGCGCACATGACTGTGGCCTTGTGTTTGGCCACTGCCTTGGCGATATTCAACACATCCGTGGGGTCGGGGTGGGCGATTGCGGGTAATCCCTCGATTAGCGGCATAAATCCGGTAACAGTGAGACCGAAGGCGTGAAACAGAGGCAGACTGGCAACCACCCGATCCTCCAAGCGAGTATCGAGCACGTCTGAGACCTGACGGATATTCGCCATGATATTGCGATGGCTGAGCATTACCCCTTTTGGTTTTCCTTCACTGCCACTGGAAAACAGAATGGCTGCAGTGCTTTCTTTATCGACTCTACGACTGAACAGACGACGAAGAATCCATGCCGGTAAAAGCCTTACTGCCAGCAACGTGGCAAGCTTGTTTAAGCTGCTGATCTCATCTTTCAAGTCTTCAAGATAGTAGACATCGACTTGCGCCAGCAGAGATCGCAGATCGATGCCGCGTTGTTCAAGCTTGCGTAAAAAACGACGCGAAGTATAAACACTGCGAAGTTCCGACTGCTCAACCGCTCCATAAAGGGCGGCCAGATTCGCCGTGTAGTTGAGATTGACCAGGGTCTTGCCCTGTAACAGCACAGCCATATTGGCAATGATGCCAGCACTACTGGTAGGCAGCAGCAAACCGATATTCTGTTCCGGACTGCGTTTTCCGATTAGGCGTGAAATAGCGATAGCACTTGTCAATGCCTTGTAACCGTTCAATGCGGTATCACCGGTAGCATCCACCAGGCAGAGCTGTCTGCCCTGTTTCTTCACCCGCTCGATCCATGCTTGATGAATGGGCTGCAAGCTTTCGGTATAACGTTGCCAAGTGGTGATGGAGAGATCGAAGACCCGTTGCTTTACCTCATTGGCCTTGCTCTCGACCGGCATCGCTTTACCGAAGGCTAGTATTATCTCGCGGCGGGCCCAATGATTGTGTAACCGTTTCAGGCCTTCATTGGCTCGGGAAAAACGGCTCCCCCATAGACCACGCAGATAGAAAGGCAGGATAATAGCCTCCACACCATCGACAGCCTTTTCAAACCCTCGTTTGAATACACCCAACTGCCCGTTGGTGCTGATGGCGCCTTCGGGGAAAAGACATACAACCTCCCCTGCCGCCAGCAATTGATTGATCTTTTGCAAAGCCTTGTGACTGGAGGGCCCACCGGCGATCGGTATGACACCGGCCATATCCATGAATCGTTTCAGGTACCAGCGATTGTAGATGTCGCGATGCATGACAAAACGAACCGGTCGCGGAGAGGCTATCTGGATAAACGCCCAGTCGAGCCAGCTGATATGGTTGCCAAGCATCAAGACACCGCCTTCGGCAGGCAGGTTCTCAAAGCCTTCGATAATCATCCGATAGCGTCCGGCAAACAGGCGGGCAATGGTAAAGCGCACCAGTGAATGGGGTAATTGATAAACAGTGTAGAGGCTACCGATAATGGCAACGAAGGTAAGCAGATGGAAGAGATCGACACTGTTACTGCCATGGTAGGCGAAGAGTACGGTCAGACCCAAGAACGCCAGCATCACTAAATTGTGTACCCAATTGTTACCGGCCAGGATGATACCCATGCGCCCTTCCGGGGCATGGAACTGAATCAGGGCATTCAGGGGCACGATAAACATACCACCAGCGATGCCAATGAAGATGAAATCCAGGGCCAACCCCTGGGTTGTTCGTAACACCGGGACCAGTGCAACCCCGATTACCACGCCCAATGCCCCCAAGGGTATCAGACCGGTTTCGATATGCAGGCGCGACAATCGAGCGGCAAGGATAGATCCCAATGCAATACCAATCCCTGAGCAGGCCAGAATACCCTGGATGACAACGGTATTGTTCTGATCCAACACCTCTTTGGCGTAGGCGGGAAATGCCGCCAACAACACCTGTGAAATACCCCAAAAGGTAGCCAGGCCGACTATGGAGAGACGAATGCCGCGTGTTTCCGTAATCGCCTGTAAGTTATCCCGCAGATAACCCCCTCTACCATATCGCTTCCAATCGAATGCCGTTTCCGTTGGCTCGACCGTTGTCGGCAGACGAAGGGTCAACCAGAATTCAATCAGAGAACAGCTCACCAGAACCCAACCCAGGGGTGCAATCTGCTGCAGAATCTCATTACCATCCTGATAGTTGGCGCCCTGCAATCCCGTTTCGAAGAGCCAGGAGAAGATAAAAACCCCTAGCAGAATGGCCGCGATAGTGACGGCCTGTACGGCACCGTTGGCGCTTGCCAGTTGAG
>JASFJX010000216.1:0-6412 GCA_050119385.1 Candidatus Thiodiazotropha sp.
GCCGACACCGACCCGGGACTCAAAGGGGATACCTCAGGCAGTGGTGGCAAGCCGGCTACCCTGGAAACCGGTGCAGTGGTGCGTGTGCCTCTGTTTGTACAGATCGGTGAGGCAATCAAGGTGGATACACGCAGCGGTGAGTATGTCTCGCGCGCCAAGGAAGATTGATAAGGTATTGATCCGCAGAAGATTTGGTCACAGGATCAATAAATGACCCAAATGGAGCATTGGCGGCCCTCAGCTTCCATCGATATGATACGGGCCCGGGCGGAGATGTTGAACCGCATTCGTCAGTTCTTTGATCAGGCCGGTGTGCTCGAGGTGGAGACACCGGTCTGTTCGCGATTCGGCGCCACAGATCCGGCGATCGAGAGTTTCAAGACCTGTTATACGGGCCCCGAGGCGGTTCAGGGGCTCGATCTGTATCTGCATACCTCCCCTGAATTTCCCATGAAGCGACTATTGGCTGCGGGCAGTGGTCCGATTTATCAGATCTGCAAGGTGTTGCGCGACGGTGAACTGGGCCGTCGTCACAATCCGGAGTTTTCGCTGCTGGAGTGGTACCGTCCGGGTTTCGATTATCATCAGTTGATGGATGAGGTGGCCAGCCTGATTAATCGATTGAGAGAGCAGCCGCTGCAGATTGAGAAACTGGCCTATGCCGAAGTGTTCGAGGGTCAATTGGGTTTAAATCCCCATGCAACGGGTGTCGATCAACTACGCGAGTGCGCTATCGAACAGGGTATTGCAGGCGCCGAACAACTCACCATAAAGGGCCGTGATGCCTGGCTCGATCTTCTTCTAAGCCACTTGATTGAACCCCGGCTGGGTCAGGCCGGAATGACCTTCTTGTATGACTACCCCGCAAGTCAAGCGGCTTTAGCGAGGGTGAGGGCGGATCGGTATCCTGTAGCGGAACGCTTTGAGCTTTATATGAATGGTATAGAGATTGCCAATGGATTTCAGGAGCTGATAGATGCCGAGCAGCAACGACAGCGTTTCAGAGAAGACATTCGTCAGCGTCTTTTGTCGCAGCAAGCGGAGGTACCGATGGATGAAGCCCTGTTGCTTGCGTTGGCATCGGGGCTGCCGGCGTGTTCCGGTGTTGCCTTGGGCCTGGATCGCCTGTTAATGGTTTTGACAGAGACGCCTGATATTCGCCAGGTCGTCACATTCGATATAGGCCGAGCTTGAATGGGTAGGATTCGGCTCCTTGTTTGGGAATTTTGATCCCCTCTTTATTTCAGCTCCTGTCTCGACTAGCAGTTCTTACTTATTTTCAAACAGTTACACCCCCGGGTCTAAATAGGGTCTATGCACGGATTGCAGGGTGTAAAGCCTGTTTTAACACCGATACCGGGCCTAAACTTAAAAGATAGAGGCAGGCGATGACCTGAGTCTCTGCCTCCTGGCAATCCAAGGGGTAGTGTGAGTTTTTGAAAACGAATCCGCTGTGGCATATTTTATGTAATTGGATGCTAAGGAGTATGCTGAAGGAGAAACATAGCTACTGGTTGGGTATTCTCTTCTGCCTGTTTTTTTATCCAGGCAATGCGATAGGCGTACCAGATATCCCAACCACTGAGTCACTCATGGCGACTGTGGAAAGGGTGCTGGAGGAGGGGCCTGTCCTCGACTGGCCGCAGATCGAGCGCCTCTATGACAAGCAGCATCATCGCTTTATTTGGCATCATGCTGGCAAACTGACTGCTCAGGGCAGGCAACTCTTTCGTTGGCTCGCATCCGCGGACCTGGATGGTTTGGATGCTGATGATTATCACCTTGATCATATTCGTGGTTTAGTTTTCAGCTCCTCCCCGGATGTGTTGGTCTATCGAGAACTATTACTCAGCGATGGTTATCTCAGGCTGGCAAGAGACCTGCGACTGGGGCGCTATGACGCACATACCCTCGATCCGTTGTGGATGCTTCCAGGTGAGGATTTCGATCCGGTCGACGCCTTGTCCAGTGCGCTCTCCAGCGGTTCATTGGAACAATTACTCAATACTCTTCGGCCAACCAACAACGCCTATCTGCAGTTAAAGGGGGCGCTTGCGAAGTATCGCCACATTCAAGCCGTTGGTGGCTGGATAACGCTCCAGGTTGATAATAAATTGCAACTTGGTGATAGAAACCCAGGCGTATCCAACCTCCGACGACGCTTGAGCGTTGAATCGATTCATACCGAGGGAGAGGTGTCTGACCCAAACTATTTCGATGCCGGTCTTGAGCTGGCGGTTAAACGATTTCAGCAACGTTTTGGGTTATTACCGGATGGTATCGTAGGCGTGGCTACCCTGCGTGCCCTCAATGACCCGGTGGAGAGACGCATTGAGCAGATTCGTGTGAATCTCGAGCGTTGGCGTTGGCTACCCCATGAACTTGAGTCTCAACACCTGATGGTCAATACAGCGGGATTTGAGATTATGCTCGTCAAGCATGACCGGATAGTATTTCGCAAGCGTACAGTGAACGGTAGGATGGAGCGTCAAACCCCCTCGTTCAGCAGTCAGGTGACGCACTTGGTTATGAATCCATCCTGGACTGTGCCCCGAACTATTGCTGTGCAGGATATTCTGCCCAAACTGCAACAGGATAGTGAGTATCTGGCGAATAAGCAGTTGCGTGTCTACGCCCGTTCAGATGGTGAATGGCTTGAGATCGATCCGATCGATATTGATTGGGCAGACTATGATGATGACAATTTTCCTTTTGTCTTAAGGCAGGATGCGGGAAATAAAAACAGTCTTGGGCGGATTAAATTTCATATGCCCAATTCGCACCAGATCTATCTCCACGATACCCCGTCCCCTGGTCTGTTCGAGCGGCCGAATCGTGCATATAGTTCGGGATGTGTCAGGGTTGAGGCTGCTGAGCAGTTAGCGCAACTGCTGGTTAAGTATGCCGAACAGCCCCATGAGGAGTGGCTGCAACAGGCCCTAAGTAGCGGAGAAACCCGGATAACCTCGCTGGCCAAACCGATGCCGATATATCTTACTTATTTCACCAGTTGGGTGGACACTAAGGGAGATATCCATTTTAGGCCCGATGTCTACCACAGGGATACCGCTTTAATGCTGGTGATGGACGAAGGGATTAACCCGAATATTTCACCCGGTCGCTTGGAAAAGAAATTAACCAGCAGTTTTTAAAAGATATTTCTGGGCTATTAGCTAAGTACAAAGTGTCACTCTAGTCTTAATTAATCTATCCTTCATCATGTTCATGTGACTTGTCTCACAAGGTTGGCTTCGCCTGGCCTGAATTTGTTAAGCTGCGCGTGGATTTTGATCGGTCTCTGCCGATAATCGTTTTAAGTTAATCCGAGGTTGAGCAGTCATCCATGTCGCAAACGCAAAGTGATTTCAACAATTATTCCAGACTCAGTAGGCGTCGCTTTCTGCGCGGCTGTGCATCGATTACTGGTATTGTGTTGGCATCACCCTTGTTGGCGCTCGCCTCTGGAGAGAGTCGCACGCTGGCGTTTCGCCACACTCACACGGCAGAACGTGAAACGCTAACCTACTGGCAGGATGGAGAATACCAGGCCGATAGTCTACAGATTATCGACCATCTTCTGAGGGACCACCGAACGGGTGAGTCAACACGCATGGATAGGGAATTGCTGGATATGCTCTACCGACTACAGCAGGCTGTCGGTCGCTGCGGTGAATTTGAAATCATCTCCGCCTACCGCTCGGCCAAAACCAACGCAATGCTTCGTAAAAAGAGCAGCGGGGTGGCAAAGCGAAGTCTGCACATGCAGGGCAGGGCGATCGATATCCGTCTCTCTGGCTGTGATCTCAAGTTACTGCGGGATCGTGCTGTGGCCCTTAAAGCGGGCGGGGTCGGATACTATCCCAAATCCAATTTCATCCATGTCGATACCGGTCGTTTCCGCTACTGGTCATAATCCCGCTGTACTTAACTAATATTCCAAGAATAATCGTTAATACAGTCCGTAGACCGAATTAGAAAATAGTGGAGCCTATGATGTCTAAAAAAGTGAATAACAGTTCACCTGAAGTCTCTTTGGCAGACCTTCAGGACAGCCATCGCCAGGAGGTGCGTCAGGCTTATGCAAAGGTGGCTGTGGCCGACAATGAAAATAGCTGTTGTGGTGTCGAATCGAGTTGTTGTGGTGTTTCCGATGATGCGTTGATCAACACCCTGATCTCTAGTCGTCTGGGCTATAGCCTGGATGATCTGGCTAAGGTGCCGAATGGTGCCGATATGGGTTTGGGTTGTGGCAACCCTAAGGCGATCGCCGCCTTGCAAGCGGGAGAAGTGGTGGTCGACCTTGGCTCCGGTGGCGGTTTTGACTGTTTTCTGGCGGCTGCTGAGGTGGGGGATACCGGTCGGGTGATCGGTGTCGATATGACACCGGATATGCTTTCGAAGGCGCGTAACAATGCCATTCGTGGCAAGTATAAGAATGTCGAGTTTAGACTGGGTGAAATCGAGGCTCTGCCGATTGCCGATAGCAGTGTTGATGTTATTATCTCCAACTGTGTCATTAATCTCTCCCCGGACAAGGGGAGGGTGTTTCAGGAGGCCTTCAGGATTCTTAAGCCGGGAGGGCGTCTGGCTATCTCTGATGTGGTGGCCACAGTAGAATTACCTCAAGAGATGAGAGACGATCCAAAACTGATCTCCGGATGCATGGGGAATGCGTCGATGATAGAGGCGTTGGAACAGTTCATGGACAGGGCAGGATTTACTGATATCAAGATAGAACCCAAGGATGAATCCAGAGAGTTCATCCGCGATTGGGCGCCGGGGCGAGGTGTTGAAGATTATGTGGTATCGGCAACCATCGAGGCGATAAAGCCCATCATCTAAAGGGTTTGAAGTTTAAGAGTCGTGGGCGCGGTGTCGTCGGGTTAATAAACACTCCCTAACACTTTGCTCCAATTGCCTGTCCCAAGCGCACCATTGATCCTGCTGTGAATTCCTCTGACCACTCTACGGTATCCTTGCCGAACAGTAGAATCACGGTGGATCCCATGTTGAAACGCCCCATCTCTTCACCTTTCTCCAGTTCGATATTGGGGGGTGTGGATGAGGGGTCGTAGTCCCAGCTGCTTACCCGCTGCCGCATGGGCGTGATGGTGCCGGCCCATACAGTCTCGATGCTGGAGACAAAGATGGCGCCCACAAGGATCATCGCCATGGGACCTAAATCGGTCTCGAAGAGACAGATCACCCGTTCATTCCTGGCAAATAGTCGCGGTACCTTCTCACAGGTAGTGGCATTGACACTGAAAAGGCGTCCGGGGACATGGAGCATACGCTTCAATTTTCCGCTGACAGGCATGTGCAAGCGGTGATAGTCCTTGGGTGACAGGTAGATTGTGGCAAAATTGCCCTCTTCGAACAGGCGATTCATCTCCGCATCACCGCCCAGCAGTTCGAGTAGCGAGTAGTCATGTCCTTTTGCCTGGAACAGAAATCCCGCCTCGATATCTCCCGATTGACTGAGGGTACCGTCGGCCGGAGAGGCAACCTGATCATTATCTTGTGAAACCGGCCGCGCGTCGGGACGCAATGGGCGGGTGAAGAATTCGTTGAAACTGCGGTATCGGGCCGGATCGCTCTCCAGTGCTTCCTGCATATCGACCTGATACCATTTGATCGCCTGACGGATGAGTAGGTCTTTCACCGGTTTCAGCTCGATGCGGGCAATGCTATGCATCAAGGAGGAGAGCAGGTGGTGTGGTAACAGATATTGCAAGCCCACAAACAAGGTTTGGGCGATGTTTTTGGTGGTGTCTCTGGCGGTATCGGATTGATTCATGTTTTTACTGCATGGCAGTGATCAGATAATTGAGATTTTCAGGGATAGTAGCGGTATTACCATTGCGGGTAAACAGGGCATGTATTTCATTTATACGTTACACCACACTAGAGCAAGGCATCAAAATGCCGCTGTTTTCACGAGGGGGCCATCTCATGGCATTGCTTTAGGTGTATCATCACTGTTACCCCATTCAGACCAAGAGCCCGGATAGCCCCTGCAGCGCTGATAACCTAAATAACGCAGAACGAACCAGGCAAGGGATGAACGATGGTGTGTCTGGCAGTAAGTGACAATCTCTTTATCCGGTGCCAGTCCTAATCGGCTGAGCTGTGCTGTCAGCGCTTCATCCGCTTTCAAGCGTAGGTTTCGATCGCGATCCATGACCTCCAACCAATCGAGGTTGACTGCCCCTGGAATATGCCCCGGGTACCTGGAGAATCGCGATATGCCGGCATACTCATTCCAGCTGCGTGCGTCCCAGAGAGCGAAGTCAGGTTCCCCAAGTTGTTCAGCGATATACTCGGCGCTGGCGATGGCATGTGGGTTGGGTGTCGCAGTGAAGTTGGCCCTGGCCGGGGATGTGAATTCGCGACTACAGGCATGACCCTCATT
>JASFJX010000217.1:0-6399 GCA_050119385.1 Candidatus Thiodiazotropha sp.
ATCCAGCTTATCCAGCTTTAGATTCCACTTGGTAGACCGACGTAACAACCTACCATTTTTCACTTCTCACCACCTCGACACGCCAGGACGCCTCCCGGTAAATGGTCAATAGAGGGGAAGGTCTAAGAGCAAGACCGGAAATACGCTAATTCTTATTTATCAGTAAGTTACATTATTTCCATTGATTCGACATGGGTTTTCTGACGTTATCTGAACTGCGATCCCGGCACGATCGTCGCGTTCCCGAATTTAAGCTATATTATCCTACCAAGAGGTATGACAAGCGCTTTTCCAACTCTATGTCTCAATATCTTACATATCTGGCAGTAAAAACGTCTGTAACCACCCGTTAATTTGCTGTTTTTCAAGAAGGATATGAGATTATGAATGGTAACTTGAAGTGTGTTGATGGTCTATACTATCCGGATTTCCACCCCGGATGGGGCGGCTGTGCCGATGAGCTATTTCACTACACCTCAAGATATTTTGTCTGTACCCAGGCATTTTTGAGGAACCTTGCAGATCAACGCCAATTCAATATGTCCGGTTACCAGGCCGGCAACCTGAGCAAAACTCAGCGCCATCTGATGGCTGCAATACTCGCAGGTGAACCAAGCTTGCAATCCGCCCGCGATATTACACTAATTGTCCGCTCGGTAATAAACGGCGAACGCGAGATCAGTGCCCCCATTGTTGATACCTACCGCGATTATCTGGATGTCATACCGCAGAGTGCGAAACTCATCCATGTCCAGAGGGCACATCATCATAACCAATTGGATATTGCCCCCCTTGATCCTTTCTTGAATCTCGCCGGACGCTTGAATTTGCCGGTGGCAGTGCATACCCATCACCTTGAGGTTCCATTGAGGGCCCTGGCGCAGCATCTCGACTCACCCAATTCCTCCCTGCGTAACAGTCTTCAGGAGGCGATCTTAAATCTCCACTCAGCCGGTTATGCGTTAAAGAATCATCCAGGTTTAACCCACAAGACAGCACGGGAAAAGGGGGACAAAAACTCTCTCTGACGAGCGTATTGGTTCACTCACTTTTCGACCGAGATATTCAGATCATATATAGCAAATAGGAACCTCGCTATTAATCTACCCAGACCCGGGCATTGCGGAACAGTCGCAGCCAGGGGGCATCTTCATCCCAATCATCCGGGTGCCAGGAGTATTGTACCGTACGGGTGACACGCTCCGGATGCGGCATCATAATCGTCACCCGACCATCCCTGTTGCAAAGCCCTGCAATCCCTTCCGGGGAACCGTTTGGATTAGCCGGATAGCGGCTGGCCGTTTCACCGGTATTTTCCAGATATCGCAGTACCGTCAGATCAGATGCATCCTGTAAATGCCGCTGATCGCTGAATTCGGCACGACCTTCAGCATGTGCCACGACAATGGGCAGTCTGGAACCGCTCATTCCATTCAATAGAATCGATGGTGAATCAGTGATCTCCACGGTTAGGAGTCGCGCCTCGAACTGCTCGGATCGGTTGCGTACGAAATGGGGCCAGTGATCGGCGCCGGGAATCAGTTGATGTAGATTGGAGAGCATCTGGCAGCCGTTGCAAACACCAAGCGCGAAGGTATCCTGGCGCTTGAAAAAGGCTTCGAATTCATCCCTGGCACGGCTGTTGAACAGGGCCGACTTGGCCCAGCCCTCTCCCGCGCCCAAGACATCCCCATAGGAGAAACCACCACAGGCCACCAGACCTTTAAATCGACTCAGGCTGATATGTCCCTCGATGATATCCGACATATGCACATCCACGCATTCAAATCCGGCACGGTGGAAGGCAGCAGCCATCTCAAGCTGACCATTGACCCCCTGCTCACGCAGTATCGCCATCGGCGGTCTTGTCCCAGTGGCCACCATCGGTGCGGTAATATCTTCATCAGGATCGAAGCTCATGGATACCTGGATACCGGGATCCCTCTCGGCTATACGATCATACTCCTCCTGTGCGCAGGCAGGGTTGTCACGCAATGCCTGCATCTGGCGTGTAGTCTCCGACCAGGCCTGTTGAAATTCGGCCCTTGCTGCACTCAACACCTCTTTTCCGGCCCGGATGAACTCGATCCGGTCATCAGTATTGAGGGTTCCGATAACATGGCTATAGCGTCCCAACCCTTCATCACTCAGCATCTTCAATACGTCATCAGTATCCCGGTGATTCACTTGGATCACCGCTCCCAATTCCTCATTGAAGAGCACAGACAGATCATCATCCCCAAGATCATCGATCTCCACACTCACACCACAACGACCGGCGAACGCCATTTCACAGATCGTAGTAAAAAGCCCACCATCCGAACGGTCATGATAGGCCAATAACAGATCGCTCTGGTTAAGCTCCTGGATCAGTGCGAAAAAACGTCGCAGGGCATCCGGGTCATCCAGGTCGGCGCCATGGTGACCAATCTGTTTATAGACCTGGGCCAATGCAGTGGCGCCCAGACGGTTTTTCCCCTTACCCAAATCGATAAGGATCAAATCGGAATCCCCGGCATCGTTACGCAACATCGGCGTCTGGGTTGACCGAATATCCTTCACCGGGGCAAAGGCAGAAACGATCAGGGATAGGGGGGCAGTCATGGCTAACTCCTGATCACCCTCCCGCCAAACTGTCTTCATTGACATGGAATCCTTACCTACCGGGATGGCGATGCCCAAGGCGGGACACAATTCCATACCCACTGCATAAACAGTCTCATAGAGGTTCGCATCCTCCCCAGGATGGCCCGCTGGAGCCATCCAATTGGCAGAGAGCTTGATATCGGAGATTTTTTCGATTCTCGCTGCAGCTATGTTGGTAATGGCCTCTCCGATAGCCATGCGACCTGATGCAGGAGCATCCAGTAAGGCCAGCGGGGTCCTCTCTCCCATCGCCATGGCCTCACCGGTGTAGCCCATGAGACCTGAGGATGTCACTGCCAGATCAGCGACCGGGACCTGCCAGGGCCCCACCATCTGATCACGACACACCATGCCGGTAATCGAGCGATCACCGATTGTAATCAAAAATGTCTTGTTGGCCACAGTCGGCAGTTGCAGCACCCTCAGGGCAGCCTGCTTGATATCAACCTCGGAAAAATCGAGCTGCTGCTTTTTAAAGGTTTTTCGCCGCACATCCCGCAACATGCGCGGTGGTTTACCAAACAACAGATTCATCGGGATGTCGATGGGGTTATTGTCAAAATGGGCATCCCCGAGTACCAGGTGCTCCTCATCCGTCGCTTCACCCACGATGGCATAGGGGCAGCGCTCTCGCTCACAGATCGCTTTGAACTCCTCCAGCATGTCCGCATCGATGGCCATGACATAACGTTCCTGGGACTCATTGCACCAGATCTCCATCGGTGACATCCCGGGATCGTCGTTCGGTACGGTGCGCAATTCGAAACGTCCGCCCAATGCGGCATCGTGGACCAGCTCCGGCAGGGCATTAGAGAGACCGCCGGCACCCACATCATGGATAAATAATACCGGATTGGCGTCACCCCGTGCCCAGCAGGCGTCGATCACCTCCTGACAACGACGCTGCATCTCCGGATTGGAGCGCTGAACGGATGCAAAGTCGAGATCCTCAGCGGAAGTACCACTAGCCATGCTTGAAGCCGCACCGCCACCAAGTCCGATCAGCATTGCCGGACCACCGAGCACAACCAAGGGGGATCCATTTGGAAAACTACTCTTTTCGATATGTTCGGCACGGATATTTCCCATTCCACCTGCCAACATGATCGGTTTGTGATATCCCCGCAGCTCATCTCCACAGGGGCCCGGCACCCGGGATTCATAAGTACGGAAATATCCGTTCAGATTGGGTCTTCCGAATTCATTGTTGAAGGAGGCGGCACCAATCGGGCCCTCCAGCATAATATCCAGGGCTGAAACGATGCGGCCGGGTTTACCATAGTCGACTTCCCAAGGCATCTCGCCCCCGGGTATACGTAGATTGGAGACTGAAAAACCACACAGGCCCGCCTTCGGTTTGGCGCCCTTTCCCGTCGCACCCTCATCACGTATCTCACCACCGGAACCTGTTGCCGCGCCCGGATCGGGGGATATCGCAGTTGGATGGTTATGGGTCTCCACCTTCATCAGAATATGTACATCCTCCTGACCGAAGCTGTAGATCTTGGATTCCGGATCGAGCACGAAACGCTCTGCGCTCGGCCCACTGATAACAGCGGCATTATCTTTGTAGGCAGAAAGAACACCACCCGGGGAACTGTCTGTCGTATTGCGAATCATCTTAAATAGTGAATACTGCTGATGCTCGCCATCGATTATCCAGTCTGCGTTGAATATCTTATGCCTGCAGTGCTCAGAATTGGCCTGGGCAAACATCATTAATTCAACATCGGTAGGATTACGTTGCAGGGACTGAAAGCTCTCCACCAGATACTCGATCTCGTCATTGGACAAGGCAAGACCCAAATCCTTATTGGCGTTGCCTAGTGCTGTCTCTCCCCCGCCCAAAACATCCACTTGTATGTAGGGTTTAGGCTCAGCCCGGCTAAACAGACAGGTCGCATCCTCAGCATCCGACAAGACCGTTTCGGTCATTCGATCGTGCAGCTGTTGAGATGCAATTATATACTGTTCAGTCTCAAGCGCCATTCCATCGAGGGTCAGATAGTAGGCCAAACCGCGCTCCAGGCGCTGTATTTTCTGTAAACCGCAGTGGTGGGCGATATCGGTGGCTTTGGTGGACCAGGGTGATAGGGTGCCCGGCCGTGGGACTACCAGCAAAAGTGTGCCATCATGCTGAATATCAGGCATGGCGGGACCATAGCTTAATAGATTGTCGAGTACTGCCATCTCACTGTCATCAAGAGATTGGTTGACATCGGCAAAATGGAGATACTCCGAAACCACACCCATTTTTCCATTGAGCAACTTGGAAAGACGTTGGGTGAGTTTCTGTAGACGGAATTCGGAAAGGGCTGGCGCGCCACGGAGAATCAACATTACTGGGCCTTCATCCTGCAGATCGAAAAGATCACAATGATACTCGAAAAACATCAATTAAGAGAGAGCTGCAAACTATGAGTAATATCTTGATAGCCATTTCGCTGATCATACTACTAATATTGGGCGTTGCCGCACTCTTTCTCGCGGGCAGCAGTCACAAGTCATCTTCCGCCGATGACCCTTCAAAAGAGGATTAGAATTCGTTAACAGTACCCCAATTCTTCCCATATATTGCATCGCAATATTAGATAGATTGATATATCTCAATGAAACCAGCATCAAGGGATGGTGAAATATCTATTAAGTCGGCCGGAACTGCAAAGTGACGGCGGCTTATCTCCTCCATCCTCCTTTGGTATAGCCACTTCGGCTCACTGTCGAAGTGGTTTTTTTTTAAAGTCCCCGGCTGCACGAAACAAAAAATCACAAATCAGCTATCTGCCGTACATTATAACGGTACGTAACAGACGCTCGGCAGTCCCATGCTTGATCTGCCCCCAGTTGAATCTCCAATCCCAGTTACCCTCAGTCGTGCCTGGTGTATTCATCCTGTGAGCACCATCCAAACTCAACACATCCTGAAAAGGCACTATCGCCAGATTCGCCCTAGAAGCCAGTGCTGCCCGTATCATGGGCCACGGCATGGCCTCACGCGGCCTGCCAAGATAGTCATCGACAAACTCACGGGTTGCATCGTCAAGCGTCTTGTACCAACCGAGCGTGGTGTCATTGTCGTGGGTACCGGTGTAGACCACCGAGTCACGGGAGTGATGGAATGTGAGGTAGGGATTATCCGAGCCACCGGAAAAAGCAAACTGCAGAATCTTCATACCAGGCAGATGATAGGCCTTGCGCAAAGCCTCCACCTCCGGCGTAATCACGCCCAGGTCTTCAGCCACCAGCTCCAGGTTTGGCAGTGCCCGGTAGAGCTGATCAAATAGTTTTTCTCCCGGGGCCTCTATCCATGTACCCTTAACCGCCGTTGGTTCTTCTGCCGGTATCTCCCAATAGGCTTCAAAGCCCCGAAAATGATCGATGCGTAGAAAATCAAAGAGAGTTGACTGAGCCCTGAGACGCTCGATCCAGAAGGAAAAATTATCAGCTTCCAGCCTATCCCAACGATAAAGAGGATTGCCCCAACGTTGTCCGGTCTCAGAAAAATAGTCCGGAGGCACGCCCGCAACCACCCTTGGATGACCATCAGCAAGCAGATCAAAAAATTGGCGATGAGCCCACACCTCTGCACTATCATGAGCCACAAAAATGGGTAGATCTCCAAACAACAGCACCCCACGCTCATTGGCATAATGCTTGAGATTCATCCACTCGGTAAAAAACAGGAACTGTTCAAAACGAATGACATCAATGACTTCACTGAAGCGCGCTCTAGCCTCTGCAATCGCCTGCGGC
>JASFJX010000218.1:0-6373 GCA_050119385.1 Candidatus Thiodiazotropha sp.
GGTCGCCTAAGGCCAGTTCAACGATGCTGCCATGAAAGTTTCCCCGGCTGGTCTGATCATACTCCTGCTGCCAGTCGGTCAGATTGCCCGCGTGCAGATCTGCATCAAAGGCTTCTCTTTTACTTACTTTGGCGCACCATTTTGGTGCCATTTCGCCAGCAATCATCAACAACCACCTGTCAAGACCAGGAAAAAAACCTAAACCAATCCGCAAGAAATCTATAACACTTTGATTATTTGGGATTTTTAGTTTTTGCTGTTTTTCGATAACCCAAAACCAGTGCGGTCCCTAGTATTCATCTAGCAAAACATATGCCTTTAGTGCGAGCACGCGCTCGCAGGGGGAAACCTGTCGAATGCCTGAATTGATAAGAAGCTATGTCCGCGTAGTAGACGCCATGAACCGCCACATCGGCCGGCTGGTCATGCTCGGTATCTTCGCCATGGTGGGCGTTCTGCTTTGGTCGTCCATATCCAAGACATTCTTTTTGCCTTCGCTGTGGACGCTGGAAACCGCTCAGTTCCTGATGGTTACCTACTATATCCTCGGTGGCGCCTACGCCATCCAGCTCGACGCCAATGTACGCATGGACCTCTTCTACGGAGAATGGTCGCCGCGCACCAAAGCCTGGTTTGATGTCTTCACCATCTTTTTCCTGATCTTTTATCTCGCCGTCCTCCTCTACGGCGGTATTGAAAGCACCCAGTATTCTTACGAATACGGCCAGCGCAGCCGCACCGCATGGCAACCCTATCTCTGGCCCATCAAGGCGGTGATGTGCATCGGCTTAGGCATGATGCTGTTGCAGGCGATCTCCGAATTCTTCAAGGATCTTGCCCGTATCCGAGGAGAAGAGCTCTGATGCCCTACGAAATGATTGCAATCACGATGTTCGCCTCCATGATGGTGCTCATGGCCACCGGCCAACGGGTTTTTGCCGCTATCGGTGCTGTTGCGGCGATTGCCGGCATCATGCTGTGGGGAACCGGCGGGCACGACATCCCTTTCACAGCAGCGATGAAGTTGATGAACTGGTACCCGCTGCTGACCTTGCCCATGTTCATTTTTATGGGCTACATCCTGTCGGAATCGAAAATCGCTGACGATCTCTACAAGATGTTCCATGTCTGGATGGGTCCCCTGCATGGCGGTCTCGCCATCGGAACCATCGGACTCATGGTGCTGGTTTCCGCGATGAACGGTTTGTCGGTAGCCGGTATGGCCATTGGTGCGACCATTGCCCTGCCCGAACTCCTGCGCCGCGGTTATGACAAGAAGATGGTCACCGGTGTGGTACAGGCCGGTTCTTCGCTGGGAATACTCGTGCCGCCCTCGGTGGTACTGGTGCTCTATGCCATGATTGCGCGCCAGCCGGTGGGGCAGTTATGGCTTGCGGGCATTATCCCCGGCCTGGTCATGGCGCTGCTGTTCATCGCCTACATCGCGATCCGTTGCCGATTACAGCCGGAGTTGGGGCCGGTCCTGCCTGCAAAAGAACGTCAAATACCGATGGCGGAAAAGATTCAACTGCTGCACAGCGGTCTGTTGCCGCTCGGCATCTTTCTGGTGATGATGGTACCGTTCGTCAACGGCTGGACCAGTTTGGTGGAAAGTTCCGCGCTTGGTGCCATGGGAGCCTTTCTCGCCGCTCTGATCAAGGGCCGTATGAGCAAAACGGTACTGGAGAACTCGCTGCGGCAGACTCTAGCCATCTCCTGCATGTTCATGTGGATCATCTTGGCGGCGCTGGGTTTCGGCGCCGTGTTCGATGGCTTGGGTGCGGTCAAGGCCATCGAGCACCTCTTCACCGAACAGCTGGGACTCAGCCCATGGATGATCCTGATCCTGATGCAGCTGTCGTTCATCATCATGGGCACCTTTCTCGATGACACCGCAATGCTTGTGATAGTTGCCCCGCTCTATGTGCCACTGGTGCAGGCGCTGGGATTCGATTTGATCTGGTACGGCGTGCTCTACACCGTGACGACGCAGATCGCGTACATGACACCACCCTTTGGCTACAACCTGTTTTTGATGCGCGCCATGGCACCTCCGGATATCAGCTTGCGCGACATCTACGGCTCGATCTTGCCCTTTGTCATGATAATGATCCTGGCACTGGTAATGATCATGCTGTTTCCACAAATGGCTTTGTGGTTGCCGGGATACGTCTATGCGAAATAGCCCCTGCCGGACAACGCATAACGCAATGATGTACCCCTATGGAATCTGCGAACACATCCTGGGCGGAAGGTTTGATACCCGAATCCTGGCCCGCGACTTATTCAAAGGTTCCCTAAGCATGGAAATATTTCTTTAGTAACAAGATCGAGGCCATCGCAGCCTCTTTCTATCCACGACAGCAGGAGAGCGACATGAACAATTCAAGACGCAAATTTCTGACCTCTGCGGCAGCGTTGGCCGGCTCCGCAGCCCTGACTTCGCCACGTCTGTATGCGGCGAACCCGAAGATCAAGTGGCGTATGCAAACCTATGCAGGGCCCGCGCTCGCCGAGCACGTCATCAAGCCCGCGATTGAGAGTTTCAACCGCATCGCCGGGGACGAGATGCAGATCGAACTCTATTTCGCCGATCAGCTGGTGCCCACCAGCGAGCTGTTCCGCGCTCTGCAAAAGGGAACCATCGACGCGGTGCAGTCCGACGACGACTCCATGGCCTCGCCAACCGAAGTAACGGTCTTCGGCGGTTACTATCCCTTCGCCAGCCGTTACTCGCTGGACGTGCCGGTCTTGTTCAATGAGTACGGACTCGGTGAAATCTGGGAAGCCGAATACGCCAAGCTCGGCGTCAAGCACATTTCTGCCGGCTCCTGGGATCCCTGTCATTTCGCCACCAAGGAACCGATCAACAGCCTCGCTGATCTGAAAGGCAAGCGGGTCTTCACCTTTCCGACAGCGGGCCGGTTTCTCGCCCAGTTCGGGGTCGTACCGGTGTCGCTGCCCTGGGAGGATATCGAGGTCGCAGTGCAGACCGGCGAGTTGGACGGCATCGCCTGGTCCGGCATTACTGAAGACTACACCGTGGGTTGGGCCGATGTGACCAGCTACTTCCTCACCAACAACATCTCCGGGGCCTGGGCAGGTTCGTTCTACGCCAACATGGACAGCTACAATAAGCTTCCCGACAAGCTCAAGGAACTGTTGAAGGTCACCATGGACAGTTCTCACTACTATCGCCAGTGGTGGTATTGGGGCGGCGAAGCCAAGTTGCGCGTCAACGGCAGTAAAATGAAATTGACCACCATTCCCGATGCGGAGTGGGCGCAGGTCGAGCAAGCGGCGCACAAGTTCTGGGATGAAATTGCGAAGCAGTCCGAGACCAAGGCCAAGGTGGTCAAAATCTTCAAAGAGTATAACGCCATCATGGAAAAGGCCGGCCGGCCCTACCGTTACAGCTAAACACTCGCTTGATGAGCGGTTGCCGGACCCACCGGCAACCGCATTGAACGTACCTGGAGACAGCCTCTAACTTATGGCACCAAAGTCTTCCTTTCAATTCAGCCATACAGTCGGAAACCGTACCTTTGGTTTTCGAGACCTTGCCGAACTGATGGCAAAAGCTACCCCGGCCCGTTCCGGCGACCGACTCGCCGGCATCGCCGCACAATCTGCCGAAGAGCGCGTCATCGCGCAAATGGCCCTTGCCGAAGTTCCCCTCAAACGCTTTCTGCAATCTGCGCTGATCCCTTATGAAGACGATGAGGTCACACGTCTGATCCTCGACGAGCATGATGTGGCCGCCTTTGCGCCCATCGCCCACCTCACTGTCGGCGACTTCCGTGACTGGCTGCTCAGCGACCTGGCCAGTCCCGAGATGCTCTCGCGGATACGCCCCGGGGTCACACCTGAAATGGCCGCCGCAGTCTGCAAGATCATGCGCAACCAGGACCTGATCCTGGTCGCGAAAAAGTGCCAGGTCAACACCGCCTTCCGAAACACCATCGGGCTGCCCGGACACCTCTCCACGCGCCTGCAACCCAACCACCCGACCGACGATTTAACGGGCATTGCCGCTAGCATCCTCGACGGCCTACTCTACGCCAACGGCGACGCGGTCATCGGCATCAACCCAGCAACCGATAATGTCGCCCAGGCATGCCGCCTCATCAAAATGATGGATGATGTGATCAGCCACTATGAGATACCCACTCAATCCTGTGTGCTGACCCATGTGACCAACACCATCGAGGCCATCGACCAGGGCGCACCCGTTGATCTGGTGTTTCAGTCCATTGGCGGCACACAGGCGACCAATGAAAGTTTCGGATTCAATCTGGCCACGCTGGCCGAGGCCCAGCAGGCCGCGCTTTCGCTGAACCGCGGCACGGTGGGAAACAACGTGATGTATTTTGAAACCGGTCAGGGCAGCGCGCTGTCGGCCAATGCTCACCATGGCATCGACCAGCAAACCTGCGAAGCGCGCGCCTATGCCGTTGCGCGTAAATTCGATCCGCTGCTAGTCAACACTGTTGTCGGCTTTATCGGGCCAGAATACCTGTTCAACGGTAAGGAGATAACCCGCGCCGGGCTGGAGGATCACTTCTGCGGCAAGCTGCTGGGCCTGCCGATGGGATGCGATGTCTGCTACACCAACCATGCGGATGCCGATCAGAATGACATGGACAATCTGCTGACGCTGTTGTGTGTCGCCGGTTGCACATTCGTCATGGGCATTCCCGGTTCGGACGACATCATGCTCAACTACCAGACCACCTCCTTTCACGATGCCCTGTATGCCCGCCGCGCACTGGGTTTGAAACCGGCGCCGGAGTTCGATGCCTGGCTGAAGCACATGGAAATTTTCCTGGACGACGACCACTTCACCCTCAATCCCCGCCTCTCCAGCCCGTTTCGTCAATCGCTCGAACGCCTGAACGGACCTTCGCGATGAAGACGCCTTTCCCGACCCATCCAACCGACGAACCAGTGATCGAGAACCCCTGGGCCTCCCTGCGCCGCTATACCGACGCCCGCATCGGTCTCGGCCGCTCTGGTGTCAGCGTGCCCACGAAACACCTCCTGGAGTTTCAATTGGCCCATGCCAAGGCCCAGGACGCCGTGCACGGAGCGCTCGACGTTAGTGCCTTGACCGAACAGTTGAAGGCGCAGCCCTGGCATCCCTCCGAAGGTCCGCTCCCTCTGCACAGCAAGGCGGCGGATCGCACACGCTTCCTGCAACACCCCGATTACGGACGTCTGCTCGACGAAGCCTCCACAAGCGCCTTGCATCGGTTCAGGGGCGCTAACGAAGATCACTACGATCTGGCGATAGCCCTTGTCGACGGTTTGTCAGCATGGGCAATCGAAGCAAATGCGATACGGTTCCTCGACTTTTTAATTCCAGAACTTGTCCAAGGCCAGGAACCCTGGCAGATCTCCCCGCTGTGCATCGTCGAGCAGGGGCGCGTCGCCATCGGCGATGTCATCGGTGAGCTGCTGCAGGCCCGCTGCGTGCTGGTGCTCATCGGCGAGCGCCCCGGTCTGAGCTCACCAGACAGCATGGGCCTCTACATGACATGGAACCCGAAACGAGGCAGGACCGATGCCCAACGAAATTGCATCTCCAACATCCGTGCTGCAGGGTTATCCTACCAGGAGGCCTCCCACCGCGCTTTCCACCTGCTCAATGAAGCACGCATCCGAAAACTCTCCGGAGTACAGCTTAAAGACAGAACCGACAACGATGTACTGGACAACAACGCTGAGCAGAGAAATTTCCTGACCGACGACCGCGACTGAGCGCTTTTCGCAAGCGGACGCAAGGTATCGGAGTATTAACCCGTATGAAGTTTATTGTGCTGTTTCACTTTCTTTTACCCACTACACGCACAATCTTATTATCAAGCTGATCGAGTAGTATCATAGGGTGACCTCTACTTCCACGAATCTTGGTTTTTTGGCAGACGATTATCGTCGTCGATTAGCTTCACTTGATGAGGAGGGTGATCATGCCAATCCCAGAAAACGATATTCTGTCCATCTGGAGGTGCGTTTTTCGCATAAGATGGAACAATGATGCCAGCAATCCCCGCACTAATCAGTCTCGCAGCCATCTCCCAAGTGGGGGGTGTTTGCTTCTTTGCGATCATCAACTCCCATGCGCACGCCATTTCGGAAAGTGATATGCCAGCTTCTTTACGCTGCTCTCCTTCGGACAGATTCAGGATGTTCTCACAGACTATTTCGTAAGCACAGAGGGCTGAAGGTTGAGGCCGGTGAGGAAATCCCTGATTGTATTCAGCTAATGCAGTTGGTGCTGTCAGTGATAAATACAAAGTAGCAGTGCCTTTCGGATTAAACCTTCCACCACGTAACTTTGCACCGTCACCGGAAGTAGGAGAGAAGGACCAAA
>JASFJX010000219.1:0-6358 GCA_050119385.1 Candidatus Thiodiazotropha sp.
ATTGCGCGCCTGAAAGGATCCCCACCAGGCCTCCACATCATCCGGTACAAGCGGCGGGAGCCTCAGCAACTCCCAGAAAAGCTCGTCGGGCAGGTCGCTCGACAGGGGGGCACAGCAGGCCGTTTCGCGGTCGAGATACCAGGGGGAGGAGAGCGGCAGGAGCAATACGCCCTGCAACGAGGTCCGCCACACCAGCCGCTGGCGCCCGAACAGGTCCGCTTGCCAGTGGAGATCGGCACTTTGCGGGTTACCTCGACGCAAGGGGACGGAGGCCTCGATCACGTCGAAATAGCAGCGCTGTGTCGCAAGTAGCTGCTCGAACAAGGAGGCGGATTCCACACCCTCCAGGCAGGGTAGCTGAGAGGCAGGATCCAGCACCGATCCATCCAGCCGCAGTAACAGTTGCAGATCAACTGTTTCGAGAAATCTGGGCGGCGTCGAACCCCTGGCCCGTGCAGGGTTGAAGTGGCTGAGCCGTTCGTGGTTACCCTGGGGCAGACGCCGTGCCACACAGGTATCCACTGAGAGTCGACCCCCGTTGAGGTGAAGGATGTAGAGTAAGCGCTGCGGGCTTTCGGGTTTCGCCGTCGTCGAATCTGTAGTGACGCTAGCTGATCTGCCGCTGGGGATGATACCAGCCCTATTTTGAGTCTCATCCAAGGCATGAATCAATGCGCCGACCACATGGACGCACTGCCCACCGGCTTCACAACTGCACTCGCCGCGAATCATCGGACCGTCCCGCTCCTGGCCGATCCGGATATAGACACGCAGCGGACGAGCCCCTTTTTGCCGGACGACTGCGGTGATCAACGCGCCGCCCCGTTTCACCTCACTCGCGGTGATATCCCCCTGTTCGAAGAGCCGCCGGCCCGCCTCTACGAGTTCGTGGGGAAAGCACTGTTCTATCTGTTGTATGGAAAGGGTCATCTAAACTATATCGACTGAGTGGACCCATCCGGCCCGGCGCCAATAACGAATCCAGGGTATTGTATGTGACATCCCGGGGATCAGCGGGACCAGCAAAGCGGTGAATGGTCGCCGATACGCCAGACAAGATCAATGCCCTAGTGAAGAATCCGACCCTAATTACTAACAGGACGAGGCTCCTGCGGCCCACCATCGTCTATCTCATTCGACGTGCGACGATCAACTTGCAGGTATCCCTGGGATCGGGCCTGTAGACCACCGTCAACCAGGGAGACCGGATGAAACATTCGGGTTGGCAGTCCCATTATCTCAACGAACCGAGCAAATCGTAACACTTGTTGGCGGCTTGACGGGGGGTAATGGTGAGCGCCGCCAGATTTCCAATCAACTTGCGCCCAGCCATATGGTCTTGCGGGGCGTTGATGCTTTCGATAGCGACTAATACGCCGTTCTTGAAATAGCAGAATGAAAAGCTCTTGCCGCGCACATCGCCCCGCTCCACCACGCTGTCAAAGTCGGCGGATCTACCAACCATCTGCAGCTTGACGTGGAACTGATCGGACCAGAATAAGGGGGCGTCAGTAAACGGTTTTTCTTTATCCATCAATGCCGCTGCTGCTGCTTTGGCTTGCTCCACGGCATTTTGCACCGATTCGAGACGGCGCAGTCTGCCATTATTACGGACCCGGGTGGCAGTGCAATCACCACTGGCAACGATATAGGGATCGGAGGTCCGACCGCAAGCATCCACGACAACGCCATTGTTACAGCTCATGCCGGCCGCTTCCGCCAGTTCGGCATTGGGGGTGACACCCACAGCCAACACCACCAGATCCGTGGCCAGGGGATCGCCCTCTTCCATCATGACGCCGGTGACGTGTCCAGCACTGCCGCAGAGTGACGTAACCTTCGTATTAAGACGCACATCGACACCATTTTGAAGATGCAGTCCAAGGATGTACTCCGAAACCGGTGGCCCAACCACCTTTGCCATCAGGCGCGACTCTGATTCCAGGACAACCACTTCTTTGCCCAGCTTGCGTGCCACAGCAGCCATCTCCAGGCCGATGAACCCACCACCAATGACTGTGACATGTTGAGCGGCTTTCAACTCTGTACTGATGGCAAGGACGTCGTCAAAGGTGCGTAGACAGTGCACACCCGCCAAATCGACGCCATCGATGGGCAGCACATGTGGCTGCGAGCCTGTCGCCAGGGCCAGTTTGACATAGCCTTGCTCAGCCCCATCGGACAGGGTAATGCGACGAGTCATCCTGTCGATCGCGGTAACTTTTCTGCCTGTCAACAAGGTGATGTGATTTCTTTCCAGGCCTGGCACATCGCGCAGCGTGAACTGTTCGGGTTTCATCTCTTCCAGCAGCAGCCCTTTCAAGAGAGGCGGACGCCTGTAAGGCCCATGGGTTTCATCACCAATGAGCAGAATCTCACCGTCAAACCTTTCCTTTCGCAGACTCTCAGCCAATTGCAAACCACTCTGGCCCGCCCCAACAATAACGAGAGGATCATTCATGGTAATCAACCTTACGTTTCAGGAAATTGCACGATAATAACAGCCAAGGAGACACCACACTCCCCTTCGATACCGGCTATACCCTGTTTCATGGACGCCAGCATCAAACTCCAGTCCTGGTGCAGATATGGCTCTTCTTCGACGACTCGATTATCTATGTAAGTGGCTTTCACCATGTTGTTTGCCTCTTGAATCTTTCATTAATTGCCATGTGAAGTGCACAGCGCCACCGAACCCGAGATGCCCCTTGGGATTGCGATGGATGTCTAGCAAATCATCTAACACATCAAGTTCATGCAGAAGCACAGGACGCAAGGGCTTAGCCGGAGCGTTGTAGCCTAGGAATTCTTCGACCGCGCCGGGTATATGTTGCGTGTTCGCCGCCAGTTCGCGAGGTTTTAACAGGTAATCCGCTAGATTCAGCGCCATCATGGAGAGGAAGCCGGAAAACGACCCCACACCAGCCATGCTTAAGCTGGTCATGGTGGCCTTCCCTTCCGACAAGTTGAGTTTTGCGCCATCCACTTCAGCGCCTATCATCTGGCCGATGATGCCATCATCGAGATACTTCTCACGCTTGCATATCATCCTTTACCGCATACCCCTTTGCGCCAACTACGGCAGATTACTCCTGATGCGATCCCGCAGGACAAATAGCACGTTTAACACTATCCGCAGAACTTTAATGTGAGTTTAGGCTCAATCAGGCTATCTCTAGAATGGACTATCGATATGAATAGTTGTATTATTTAAACATATACACTTACCTGATATACCTCGGAGTGCAAACCATGCCGAACTCCGCAGGCGGTTCAGCAGCACTGGACGCAGTACCGTTCTATACACTTTACAGCAAGGAAACAGCTAGCAACGACACAAATTTCTTTCATATTGAAAGCATTGCTGCGCGCTTGAGGCTTTATGACTGGGAAACTGAATCCCACGCCCACAGAGGCCTCCTGCAAACTGTCATCATGCTCTCCGACAGCGGTGAAGCTCAGTTAGACGATATGGTCCTGGATTTGGTAGCGCCCCAAGCTATCGTCATTCCACCCACCACCGTTCATGCCTTCAAATTTAAACCCGGTACTCATGGTTATGTACTGACCATATCTGAATCGCTATTGCTCGATACCACCTCGCGACATGGAAACGCCTTGTTCGATAACTTGTTCCTGGAGCCTAGCGCCATCGATTTGTCGACCGACAATACTGCGGCCAAGACCCTCGAAGACCTGCTTGCTCATCTGCTGGCTGAATTTCAGGCACCCAGGCGAGGTCAAGGTTCGTTGACGGAATGGCTGGCGAAAAGTGTCCTTTTACTGATTGAGCGTCAACAATCCACAGTGCAGTTGAACAACCGGACCGCCAGGAGACGCGCAAAGCTGTTCACACGATTTCGCGCCTTGGTGGAGCAGCACTACCTGGAACACTGGAGTGTGTCGAACTATGCAACGGCATTGAATGTAACCCCCTCCAAGCTCAATCGTATCAGCAAGATGCTAACGGGCCGGTCCGCGTTTGAGATCACGCAGGAACGCCTGCTGCTGGAGGCGAAGCGACGATTGGTTTACATCGCCGCACCGGTTCAGTGTCTGGCTTACGACCTGGGATTCGAGGACCCCTCCTACTTCAACCGTTTTTTCAAGAAACGCACAGGAAAAACCCCTGCCCGCTTTCGGCGTGAACAGCAAGAGAAGCCGGTATAGCTGATAGTTGAAGACAGGCTGACCGGATGAAACCTGCGGATTAACTCGGTAAATCTGCAGTCTGTTTGTGGTTATCCCGAATATTTCATCCGGCCGCTTGAAAAGTAAATTAACCAGCGGTTTTTAAAAGATATTTCTGGACTATTAGCTAAGTACAAAGTGTCACCGGCCAACGCTGAACGCGCCCTCGCACCAGCCTCACCGCCCAGCTGCGGTATTTGTTCAATCGTCAATAGCTTAGGCTATTAACTCAATCACAAATCCGCATCTGAACGGCGATCCCGGCACGATCATCGCGTTCCCGGATGAAACATTCGGGTTATTCTTTGATTCAATTAAGTTTGATGATCTCCTACACTTATTTCTCATAGGTATTCATACATTCAACACCCGTAAGTGAAATCACTATTGATTACGAAATCGAACATCTCTCTGGCTTGCTGGTGCCCGCTATCGGCGGCCCTCCACAACCACTCCAGTGCCTTATCGTTATCCTCCTGCATCATTCCCACTGCGTTGAGATACATCATTCCGAGCTGAAACTGGGCATCGATAATTCCTTCTTCCGCTGCTCTCTTGCAATATTCGAATGCCATTTCCTCATTTTGTTCGACCCCCATTCCTGAGAGATAGAGTGCGCTGAGATAGTACATCGCCATAGGGTTTGCAATGTCAGCATGACTGGCAAAGATGGAGAAGGCTTGCTTGTACTGTTTTTTTTCATAAGCTCTTATACCATCCACCACATGTTCTGATGCGACGTTGTCGCTTAGGATTGAAAGTGCAATTCCTGCACCCAGTCTGCACCAATAATCAGACGCCATCGGGATACCTCCGAAATGGTATGCGGTACCAGAGTGAGCGCCCACTTTCAGCTGCCTTGGGAACGGCTGGAAAATAGTAGGATTGTTTACAGAATCCCGATGGTATGGATAGCTGTATACTCAGACAGACTGCCTCAGCAGTTAACGCCACCATGCTGTGCAGGTTGCCTGTGTCAGGTGTCAATACAGTGATATCGTCCTGTGAGTATGTCTGTTCTGTACAATTCATCAATTGCACAAGACTGTATTCACAATGCTTCGATATAACCCTATAGATCGGTGAATGTATCCGGCCAGAGAGGAAGGCGACGATGCTGACCATGTTCGGATGGTCGTGCAGGGGTATACTTGCGCTTATCGGTATACCCAGAAGGGTAACTCGGTAAGAATTCGCATAGGCGAGTGTGCAGGCATATATCGGCCGCCCCTCAGTGGGAAGATAGTGTTGCGCGGCATCAAGAGCCCGCAAAAAACCATTTGAAGTAAGCAGGTAGTTTTCCAGCTGCCGAATCCCCCGCTTCGCCTGGGTGACGAAATCATCCAGACAGATCCTGCCACTCATATAGTTGTCGAGAATACCCCTCAAATGCAGCCGGGTACTCTGTGAAAGAGTAACGCTCATATGCCCCCCCCAGGTGCTACTGACCTTTGGCCAGTGATGATATCAAGACTGCTTTTTAATACTTGTCGTATTCGTTAGCGACATGATTCTACAACTTAAAGCTATTGCTGCATCTGTAATCACCTGTTGCATACTCCGGGTATAACATACTGCTCAGATAATCCAAGAAGAGTGACTCTATAGAAAACATGGTTAAACGGTGCGTTTGTTCACGCGTCCAAATTGGACTCACAACAAGCCGCCACTTTCTGCACACGAAAGATATAGGCGTCCCTTCAGTCCCTAGGGCTATCATCACTGATTGATATGTCAAGGATTGAAAGACCATCAAAGCAAACCGGGGAGCTATGAAACAGAACATGTCAATATCGGAATCTCTGAAGGGCAAGGCGATGGCTGCAAATGCGAAGCCAGAATTAGTTCTTTTGACACACTTTGGTAATTTGTCACATTTTTACCAAATAACCAGCGGAATCGGTTGTTATTTATTGTAATTACGCTATATTTTTAGTTGTAACCATGCAACAAATCGAGATTACTGAAATGACCGGCCTCTACAAATCGAAAATCTGCCAGGAATGCCCGCACCTTGTCATCAGCGGAACTGCCTGTGACTGGCAGCCAAATGAATGCCCAATACAGAGAGAGAAGATGCAACGTCAGAGAAAGACCAAAGCGAAAGCGTTTTTTCTGACCAATCTATTGATTGCTGACGATTTTGACGCTGTACGCAGCAGCAACT
>JASFJX010000220.1:0-6335 GCA_050119385.1 Candidatus Thiodiazotropha sp.
GCTCTTTATCGGTTTCGTCGAAGCGGGTATTCCACTAGGCGTCACATTCTCATTCTTAATTGCTTCACCCATGATCAATGAGGTAGCAGCTGTGATACTGGTTGGCATTCTGGGCTGGGAGCTGGCACTTCTCTATATCACTTCAGGGCTGGTTGTTGCCTGGGTAGGTGGGATTGCGATGCAATGGTTTAAGCCTGAACGCTGGGTGGAGGAGTACGTCTGGAAAATCCAGATGGGACAGATAGCTTCCCCAGGCATCGATGGTTCATTGAAAGGACGCCATCTGTACGCCATTGCAGAGGTCAAGGAGATTGTTGGCAGGATCTGGAAGTGGGTTCTCATCGGTATAGGTATTGGTGCTTTGTTTCACGGTTTCGTCCCGGCAAGCTGGGTCACCGAGTATCTGGCTTCAGGTCATTGGTATGATGTGCCGGCGGCAGTATTGCTTGGCATTCCGCTTTACTCGAATGCGACCGGGATCATCCCCGTTGCAGAGGCGATGTTGACCAAGGGTGTGGCCATTGGAACCACCCTGGCATTGATGATGAGTGTAGCGGCCCTCTCGCTACCTGAAATGCTGATTCTACGAAAGGTTATAAAATGGCAGGCATTGGCACTGTTTGCGGGTGTGCTGGCTTGCGCATTCATTGTTGTGGGTTGGGTTTTTAATCTTGCTGCTTCTTGATATAGGCTTGGTCATCCAAGCCACTGGACGGTCATACATGCCGTCGCCCCTTGCGCCTCTAGGGCACTCTCTACGGGGTTATGGCTAGGCGCCCAGTGACACGCCGAATGAAGCTTTGTCAGGCTGGATCAGTCAACAGGGCTAATGAATGACAATATGCTTCTGTCTTCTTTTGCCACGGCAGAAAGCGTATCCCCAACCTCACCATCAAACAGCATTGACATAAGCTGCATGTTCATTGCCGCCACATAGGTATAGCCATCTGACTTTTCATAGACAGCGACAGAACACGGCATTAACACAGAGATATATTTGGACTCATCCCGAACAAGAAGTCTCGCGGCATACTCAGGCTTGCAGACCTTCAATACTTTGATCTGACCGGGATCATCTTGCTCAAATTTGAGTAGGGATTTTTGAAAATCAAATACCTTGGGAACAACCCATCCCAAGCGCTCTGCAGACTCGGTTATCACCGAAATGGTCTTCTCAAAATCGAAAGGACTCTTGGCCTCATGAACCATCAGTTCTCCCATTGAGCATCCTGCCAGAATAATGGCAGAGCTAATGATGCTGATACCGACAAACCATACCCTTTTCATTTCGCACCTCTGGCATATCAGCATATTACCTACTATTAATTATAGTTCAATTAATCTGCTTTAGTCGTTTTGTTCATATTTTAATAGTTGTACAAGTTAAAACGTACGCCCTATGTGCGAACACATTCCCCGCACATCTAATTTTGCATTGAGCCTGGACAACAGCAGGTAGAGTCCCCCCAGTTTTCTGTGAAGAAAGAGGATATTCATGGGTGGCAGGCGGTTATATCGGTTTTTAAGGCGCATCGTCAAAACGATCTCAGCCATACGTTGCGGCAGGTCACTATGGGCGAAGTCATAATCCGTTTTGTGTCTGGCGGGTTCTGTGGCGGCGCGTAACAGCTGGATCACGAAGCTGTGGTAGTCTGCAGGGTCCCCATCCCCAAGGTATCCGACCGCTTCCGCGGCGCGGGTGATGTCCCCATCATCGCCATCGATACAGGCGTTGAGCAGTCGCGAAAGGGCTTTCCGCTGGCCGGTGTCATAAGTGCGGGTGGCGCCAAAGTCGAGTAAATGGATCTGTTCGGACTTTGGGTGAAACAGGTAGTTTGAAAAATTGGGGTCCGTTTGCACAATCCCCCAATCGAATACCTCCTTGAGGGCAATTTCCAGTAATACCCCGGCGGTCTGATTACGCACTGACTGGGGCATTTCGGACAATGATTCAATGGGCTTACCATCGAGGAGCTCCATGGCGAGTACCTCGGTGGTTGTCAGTTCCTCAACCACTGATGGGATCACAATCCGTTGATCGTCTGCCAGGTGTTTTTGAAAATGAGAGATTGCCTGAGCCTCGTGAAGATAATCGGCTTCCAGGTGGAGTTGTTTTTTCGCCTCAGACAACAGAGGGCCGGCATCAAACTCCTGCGGCAGCAGGTTGAACAGGTTTAACAGTGTGCCCACATTGTCCACATCACTGTCGATACTGCGACCGATGCCTGGGTACTGAATCTTGACAGCCAGCTGCTGGCCGTCCTTGAGAACTGCTTTGTGTACCTGACCGATTGAGGCGGCGGCCATGGGGGAGAAATGGAAACGGGAGAAATGCGATGCCCAGCTACTGCCCCAGTTGCGTTCAAGGACTTCAGCCAGTTGCAGCATGGGCATGGCATGTGCATTTTCACGTAACTGTGCGAGTAATTCAGATAGCTGTGGTGGGATCAGGTGTCCATTGTCCATGGAAATGAGTTGCCCCACCTTCATGGCGGCTCCGCGCATTTCAGAGAGCCTATCGGCAATCCGCTTGAGATTGCCCGGTGTGAGAAGCAGCTCGCTGATGCCGGGCCGCTGTCCCCTGGCGATCTGTCGAGCCCCCTCCGATACCATGCCGCCAGCGATGCCACCGGCCAGCTGGCCTAATTGAGTGAGTCGACTCAAGCGTGAAGTGGGAACGGGTTTGTACGAGTTCATGGTCTAATTATCCTAAAAAAATCAGTTGACCGCTCCATTCTGCTATTTATTTGTTGTTCTTATAGAAAAAGTGTCCGATAGGCCTACTCACCCACTGGGTGAGTCACGCTACAGGGTGAATTGCACGCTTGTGGCGGCGCATGGCGGCGTTGCAACTCCTTGCAATAGCGGGCTATTGCGCGTCGTTGCGCCTTGCCCTGCACCGCCACAAACGCACACTTCACCCTGTCCAACTGATCTTTTTAGGATTATCCTTGTAACCCCAAACAGCATACACCGGATCAGCGAGGG
This sequence comes from Candidatus Thiodiazotropha sp., assembly GCA_050119385.1. Classification (GTDB taxonomy): domain Bacteria; phylum Pseudomonadota; class Gammaproteobacteria; order Chromatiales; family Chromatiaceae; genus Thiodiazotropha. The sequence continues at coordinate 2,989 of JASFJX010000220.1, forward strand.
GCGTTTGTGTGATGTAGGGATCATCTGATGGCCTAGGCCAGCCCTTGGCGGAGTAGCTCGCCAGCTTGCCGAAACCCGCTTGTTGTAGCCATTGAGTGACCATGCCAACCCGTTCGAATTCGTGTAAATCACTCCAGATGCGGATCGCCTTTGTCGGAAACCAGCGGTTGCTGAAGCTGATGATGAAGAGACCACCTGGTCGAAGTATCCGTTTTACATCCGCCAAAACGGTCTCCGGATAAATCAGATATTCGATGGAAGCGGTACATACGATGGCGTCCAGGCTATCGTCGGGATAGGGCAGGGAGGGTTCCTGATTGAGATCCTGGACGATGTATTCGGTGGCAGCGCTATTGGCAGCCAACTCCTCATGATTCATTCCCAACAGACGAAGGCCGGCAATCTTCGTCCCCTGTAGATGGGAGTCGTAACTTGCCATCAGATCAAGCACAACGGCATCGCTCGGCAGTAACCGGCGATACAGGGCATTGATCAGCTTCAAGGCTTGTGTGTCCAGGTGTTGGACCAGGCGTGGTCTGTTGTAGAAGCTGCTGTCTTCAGCCTCATCCATGCGGCCTCTTGAGGCTGTGTCATCACCGAAATCGGTCAATTTACCGTCAGCCAGGGGAGCTGCCAGGCCAGGGAATTGTATCAGGTCATTCAACGGGTCTAAGCAACGTCCGCCCCGGCGATCGTATTCGGGCAATATCTCATCGACCCGTAGCTGCAACTGCAGCGGAAACCTTGCCATGGGGTGGTTGAGGTCGACGCCCATGCGATCCGGGGTTAAATCAATGATTCGAGCCGGTATCACAGCATCTTCGAAGATGCCGGGAATCCGGTGAAAGAAACCCTGTGGGTAGAAGCGTCCCAATCTGGGTTTCACTACCAGGCCAGGTCGATGGTGGGGATCGAATTGGCCGGGTTTTGCTCTCATTTGCCGGGATTCGGACCAGGCTTCAATGCCGTAGATATCCGGTTTAGTGGTGGATACCCTGTCCCCCTGACCCATGCCGGCAATCGTACCTGCGATCTCTTCCGGCAGGGCGTCGGCTTCACGAAAGACACTGAACCTATCCACATGCAAGTGGTTTTCATGGCTGGCGCGGTCATCCGACCAGCTAACGGTGAGGGTTACGGCGGCCAGGCCGTGGTCATCCAGATAAGTATCCCTGCCCGATAGCTGTTCGTCACTACTGCTGATTTCTGTTGAGGCATTCATATGAGTTGAATCTGTAAACAGGTTGTTAAGGATAAATAAAAGTTAGACAAGAAACTTGTACAAGTCAAAAAATATTGTACACTTTTGATTGTGCACTTGATCTGGCTATCCAGAAGGATATGAATTTTGGTGCTATGACAGCCAGTTGATTAATTAGATGGTAACTATGTGACAAAGCAATCGACACACGCTCAAGAACAAACGGCTTCCAAGGATGGTTTTCCCATCAGGGTATTGGCAGAACGCACCGGCGTTGGCGCATCGACTCTGAGGGCCTGGGAACGTCGCTACAATCTGTTGACCCCTCAGCGGACACCCAAGGGGCACCGGGTCTATAGCGAACAGGATGTACGCATTGTCGAACGAGTGCTTGAATTGCTGCATGAAGGCCATTCACTGCCGGCCATTGCCAAGCAGATACGGCAACCGGAACAGCCAACAGACAGATGGGAATCGGCAATGGGTATGACCGGCGTATGGCGGGACTATTTGCAGAATACCTTGCGTGCCATCGGCGATTTCAGTCATGAGCGTATTGAAGCGATATTCAACGAGGCCTCTTCCCTCTATCCACTCGACATGGTGACCGAGCGCTTGATCGAGCCAACCCTTGTGGCCCTGGGGGAGGGCTGGCAGACCAACCCGGCAGGTATCGCCGAGGAGCACTTTTACACCTGCTGGGTGCGAAATCGTTTGGGCGCACGTTTCCATCATGGATACAGCCAGGCCAGGGGGGCGCGCATCCTGTGTGCCTGCACACCTGGTGATCATCATGATATCGGGCTGATGTTGTTTGCCTTATCTGCCCAGTCTCGCGGTTATAGAGTGCTCTATTTTGGCCCGGACCTGCCTCTGGAACAGGTTAAATTGATTGTAGAACGCTCAGGTGCGAGGGCAGTGATATTGTCGGCCCGGGAGCCCTTGATCGAAGATCAGGATAGAGAGCTGGCGGCATTGGCTGAGCATTGCCCAGTACCGGTGATGCTGGGGGGACAGGCCAGTGATAAGCCTGTGCCGGTTTTCGAAGCGGCGGGTGGTGCCCGCTTGGGCTCGCAAATTTTAGTAGCATTACAGGTACTGACATCACGGGTGGACGTGCATAGCGGTGGCAGTGGCTGGAGAACCGGTTTCCATGAACGCTGAGCCTTCTATTGCCCTGGTTTGGTTTCGTCGCGACCTGAGGTTGCAGGACAACCCCGCATTGCATGCTGCCCTGCTCAGCGGGCTACCCGTGTCGGCCCTCTATGTTCACGATCCACGGCCGGCCGATGGTTGGGCCATGGGTGGTGCCAGCCGCTGGTACCTGCATCATAGCCTGCTTGCACTGCAACAGGACCTGGCGGGCATCGGTATCCCACTGATTTGTCTCAAAGGTTCCGTTCGGAAACAGTTGACGGGATTGTTAACCGGGCGGCCGGTGGCAAAGGTTTTCTTTAACCGTGTGGTGGAACCGGGCCAGGCAGATATAGAGCGTGATGTATGGGCAGTGGTCGAGAAACGCAAAGGAGAGGTAGAGAGCTTTCATGACGATAGTCTGCTGCCACCTGAAAAGGTCAGTAAAAAAGACGGTACGTCATTCAAGGTTTTCACCCCCTTTTGGCGTCATGCGCTCGATATTCTGCAGCGAAACGGTGTGGGGCATCGCCTCTACCCAAGCCCTAAAGCCAGCATCAATCCACTCTCCGCCGATCCGCTGGAAGTGGAAAAACTCGGCTTGTTGGATAAACATCCTTGGCATCAGAAACTGCATACCTACTGGTCTCCGGGTGAGTCGTCCGCCCTGACGTTGTTATCTGACTTTTTGCGGGAGAGGGTGGATGACTATGATGAGTATCGCGATATTCCCCATCGGCAGGGTACGAGTCGTCTTTCGGCGGCACTCCATTTTGGTGAACTGAGCGTGGCGCGTCTCTACGATCTATGTCAGGTACAACTGGCCCATGAAACAAACGAAGGCGCACGGGCCGGTATTCGACGCTTTCTTTCAGAGATTGGGTGGCGCGAGTTTGCACGCCATGTGCTGCACGCCTTTCCCGATTCTCCGGCTATCTCCTTGAATAGACGTTTTGACCGCCCGAGTGCTTGGGAGCTGGACCGGGGTGATCGCCAACTCAAGGCCTGGCAG
>JASFJX010000221.1:0-6322 GCA_050119385.1 Candidatus Thiodiazotropha sp.
TTTGAAAGCGACTGTTCACACCATCGCCCTGTCAAAGAATGCCGACCATGAACTGATGAAGGAGTTGGCAGACGAGACCGGGGGCTGGTATGAGCAGGTTGAAAATGCCGAGCAGCTGCAAAAAGTGTTTCTCAGAATCTTCGAGAAGGTCGGAAAACCGGATGCCGTACCTTTGCGTGATAATAAATTTAAAGTAGATGAGTCCATCACCGAAGCAACCTTGTTGGTGTTTCACAAACCTGGCGCACAGGAGACCGAGGTGGTACCCCCTGATGGCAAGGTGTTCAGGGCCGACAATGCACCCACGTCAGTCAGTTGGCATCGAGACCAGGGATACGACATGCTGACCATATCTGATCCTCAGGCGGGTGAGTGGAAGATTCGAGCTGAGGTCGATCCCGACAACCGGGTAATGATTGTCACCGACCTGAAAATGCAGACCACTGATCTGCCCAATAGGTTGATACAGGGCACCTCGTTACCGGTGATTGTGAAATTCACCGATCACGGCAAGCCGATTCGGAAGCAGGAGTTTCTGGATGTGGTCAATGTCTCTGCCATGCAGCAGTACGATGGTGTCAGCTCTGAAGCAAGACCTATTCTGGATAATGGTCAGCTGCCCGACAAGCGCCCGGATGACGGCCTTTTCACGCTCTCATTTGGTGGTGAATCTCTCAGTGGAGGGGTAGGGGAACTGATACTCAATGCGAGTGGTCCCACCTTCGTTCGAGAAAAAAGAATGACCTATGAGGCCGTGCCGCCGGTCAACCTGTTAGCCTCTCCGCGGAGCGATGGACGTGTGCTTGATATATCAATTACCGCCGATGCTGAATTAATCGATCCTGCGTCATTGCAGATCGACGCATGGCTGGAGGATGCCGAGGGTGAGCAGTTCCGGCTACCGCTGAAAATGTCTGCTGCTCAGGGGGCGAGTGGTGAGCTTGATCTCATGAGCTTTAGCGGTCCGCGCCGAATAGCAGTCAAAGCGAGTGCCACAAGCCTGTCGGGGGAGCCGATCTCCTATTTCGACACACCGGTGGATGTTGAAGGCTTGAAAACACCGGAACCGGTAGCCGTGGCGAAACCAGAACCTACACTGCCGCCTGTAGAGCCGGAAGTAAAACCGGAGCCTGAACCACAACCCGAGCCTGAGCCCGAACCCGAACCTGAATCTGAAGATGACGGATGGGGTACCGCGTTAATCTGGTTTGGTGTCATAAACCTGTTACTGATAATCGGCGCCGGTGGCGCCTATTGGTGGATTCGCAAACGCAATCAGAGCAGCATGGTCAGTTTGGTTGAGGATTCGGACGCAACAGTGGTCAGCAACGACAAGGAGGATAGCGCAACGGTCAATGAAGAAAAAGGTGAAAGCGATGATTGAAGTCAGTTCTCTACTCGCGCTGATCGTTGCTGAAGTCATCATCGGTTTGCTGCTATTGAGTGGGCTGTTACTCTTGTTTACCTTGCTTCGTAAGGAGCGTATTCGCAAAGCCGCAGCCCACCTGGCTGAGCGGGTGCAAACCGATAAAGTGAAACGCGAACAGCGCTTGAAAGAGCTTTTACAAGACCGCTATCACTACAAAGACGCCGAGCTGGAACAAACCCTGCACAATATGATGCAGACAGAGATGCTGCTCTATCAAAACGTCATTAATGGCTTTGTGAAAGATGACCAGCTGCATCTGCAGCAGATCGATGTGGATGTGGAAAATCTTGTACTCTCTTACCAGGTGCTCGAGGTGCCTGAATCGGCGCCTGGATCAACTCAGGATTCTCAGGATTCCGGTAGTGATGAAGCTATGGTCAAGCTCAAAGAAGAAAACGAAAGATTGTCTGAAGAGTTACGTGTGACCATGGATACCATGGGTAGGATGCTGAATGAGTACTCAACTATGTTCGGGGGTGATGCCGACACCGATCAAGTCGCCGCATCCCAATCCTCTGAAGGGCCGGCAGAAAGTGAACAGGAAGCTGTTGCTATAGATGAAGACGGCCAGGAAGCGATTCAACAGGAGTCGCTGGAGCAACCGGCTTCAGGAGCCGATTCCATGGTGGAAGATGCCCTATTGGATGCAATGGGCTCAGAGCTTATGAGCGACACAGAGCCCCCCGATGTGAGTGTCGATGAGTTAGAGCACTCTTCAGATCTTGAACAGGGTGTTGATTCAGAAAGTGAGGCTTCGCAGCCGGTCGATGCAGCAGAGAACGCCAGTTTGGATGAGAGCGTCGCTGAAGCGGATGAAGAGATTTCAGAAGTCATCGACGAAGTGATGGAGATGGCCGATGAGATGACTGAAGACACAACACAGGCAGATAAGCCGAGTGAAGCCGGTGAGTCTATGGTTGATGACCTGGAGAAGATCGATATAGAGATCCCCGATGCAGATGGCGCTTTGACTGAAGAAGATGATGCTGAAGCAGGGTCCTTGGAAGAGGAGTGGGCGAAACTGCTGGAAGAGGATGCCGAAAACAAAAAGCAGGAATAAAGTAGGGCCACAATCAATGAAAAAGGACGCACAAGGCGTCCTTTTTTTTACAACACATAGTTAGAGCTACCAATGATGCCTATTTGATAGCGCTTGTCATACTGTCGCTGCCACCTTTGTTATCGCTCCAGGAGAGTTCGATTTCGTCACCCTTGGCGCCGCCGGTAAATTTAAACGAAATGTAGGGATTTTTAGAAACACCGCCGCTCCATTCCGCTGTCATTAGGGTATTGCCCTTATGCTTACAGACAACCTCTTGTATGAAGTGAGCAGGTATAGTCTCACCGGTCTTTGAATCCTTACGCGCACCGGTCTCCATGGGATGGGTCATCAGGGCCTTGACGGTGGTTACACCGTCTTTCTCTTTAGCGCGGATCTTGATCGATTTAGCCATGTCATATTCCTCGTATACTGTATAGTTGGGATTGGTCCAAGTAGGATCAACCGCCGCAACCACCGATGGTTACTTTAACTTCTTTCTTGGCGCTGTAGAGTTTGCCGCCGGCCTTTACTACGCCGATAACATCACCGGTTTTACCCATCTTGATCCGGGTGGAGACAAAGCCGGTAGCGCCTGTGCCCATAATGAAGTTCGCAACCAAAGGTACGGGATTGTTCGAGGCTACGATAGCGATCGACTCGACACCCTCCATGCCCGTATCAACCGTAATGGGAACCACCGCGCCGTTCTCTGCGATATCAGGTGCCTTTACAGTGATATCTGCGGACTCTGTCATATCAGAGCTGCCCAATAGTGCATTCAATGCGGCGGGTAGTTCTTTAGCTTCAAATGCCTCTTTATTCCAGGCCGCAAGAACGCGCTGAGGTGTGAGTATTCCGGTTGCAGCAGCAACACCTACCACGCCTGCTGCAAGCGATCTTTTGAGGAAGATCCTGCGTTTGATTTCAGTGCTCATTCATTCACTCCAGACTGAGAAAGTTTAGTGATTAACAGTTTATTGTTTTGAAACTGATTTTGGTTGGTCAATTTCATTTCCCGGATTCTTCTGATCGTGATATGACATCCACCCATCAACAAATGAGCCGAGCACCATGACCACCGGGTTGAGTGCATGTTATCTGACGTCATCATTGTTTGTATGCGTGTGTCACCCAATCCCATTGGGATTGGGTACCGGATCAATTCAACATCTTGTTGCATTAAGCAGTCAAGATGTGCCTAACCCGGCATTTCAAGCGCTATCAAACGCATTAGAACAATGAAACAAATAAAAAGTTGCGACAGTCTGCACTCGCTCATCCATGTTGTAATCCACTATACGGCAAGACCAAGTCAATAGTTATTTTATGGATACTGGTCTGCCATTACACATCATACCTTAAACAGGTAGCTTGTAAGAATACCTAAACAGATGGCGATATCAAGTAAAAAATGTTTAATTATTAATGATTTGTGGATTTCAAGGCATGTCATCCACACACTGGATTTGGGTTTTGTGCGAGGTCGATTGGGGTTTACCTGAATATGTTCTCAGGGTCTATTTGATAGCCGGGTTGATTGACAGCGGCCCGGTGCTCAGTGGGCTGAGTTATCCATGTACCCATATATATATTCCTATTTATCTGGTCGTTGCTTACCTTTGTTATCAGGTCCTTGCTGATCCTTGTGTCGATCACGCAGCTGATTGAGCCGGGATTCAATACGGGATGTCAGATAAAAATCCGATTTATTCACGCTTTTTAGTGCTATCTCCAGTTGCTGTACAGCCGCTGCCACATCACCATCGGCGGCAAAGGCCTCAGCCAGCATGCGGTGTGATTCAGTTTGGTTGTTGTCGAGTTCCTCGATCTTGCTGAGCAGGCGATAGAGTCTCGCTTCATTGCTCCGCAAATTAATTGATTGTTGGTTGATTTCGCGGGCTTTTTTCAGTTGTTTCTCAGTGGTGAGGGCCTCAATGTAGGCGACTGCCAGGGGGTAGTTCTCCGGCATCAGGTTATAGTAGGTTTCAAGGGTCTTGAGCGCCTTTTCATGCTTGTCGCTCTTACCCGCTATATCTGCACTGGCCAGGACGTACTCAATCTGATTTAAGCTCTTCCGCAATAATTCATCGATAATCTTTTCTGCCTTTCTATATTGACCGTCAGCCGCCAGTGCAAGTGCGTAACCATATTTATGTGCCTCTTGATTGAGGTGGCGCCCCTCTTCGAGTCCGCTGGCGAAGTGTTTGACTGCCTTAGCGGGATCTTTGAACTGTCTGGCACGTAAGGCCTCGCGAGTCAGGTGGTAGCTCAGGTTTCCCGGGTATTGTCGGTAGGCGTACTTTTCCGCCCGTCCCAGTGCGTCGGCAATGCGATTAGTGGTGACTGGGTGGGTGCGCAGTATTTCTGGAATGCCAGATGCGTAGAGTCGATTCGCATGGGTCATACGTTCAAAGAAAATTGGCATCGCACGGGGATCGAAACCGGCATTTGCAAGTATCTGTATGCCGACGGTATCCGCCTCCTCTTCATTGCTGCGAGTGAAATTGATCTGCTCTTGAATAGCCCCTGCCTGGGCCCCCGTCATCATGGCCAGACCGGCATCGGCGGAACCTGCCACACCCACCAGAATGGAGGCCAGCAACAGGGCGGCTGTCTTTCCACTGATACGATTGGCAGTATCGAAGGCACGTAACAGATGTTTCTGAGTGACATGGGCGATTTCATGGGCAATCACAGACGCTAATTCACTTTCACTCTGAGACGCCAGAATAAGACCGCTATAGACGCCGATATAACCCCCGGGACCCGCAAAAGCGTTGATTTCAGGGTTTTCGATCACGAAAAAGGTGAATTTCTGACCAACCGCCTCGCTATGTTTCAGCAGTCTGTCTCCCAATTGCTGGATGTACTCTGAGATGACTGGGTTATCCAGAACTTTTCCCGTTTTGCGTACACTCTGCATGAACTCCCTGCCAAGGCGGGCTTCTTCACTGGGTGTCAAGTATTGATCGGATGGAGAGCCGAGTTCCGGTAACTGGATGTTTTCAAGATCCTCGGAATTGGCGCTGGATATTGCAACCAGACTGATGAGGAGGACGATAATGGTTGATTTCTTTATCACGCTTATGGCCATGACCTTAACTGATTTCGGCAAGGTGAGTTAGTTCCCGGAATTGCGGTTTGGATAAGTTCGGGACTCTATAACGTTGTTGTTAACACAAATAGCAGATTATAGCCAAGGAGATTTACAGTATTTTGCTGCTGTATTCCGATTCTTGCTCTTGTAGTTATTCAGCGTGATCAAGGTTTGGAACAATCGCCCATAGCCACAGTCTATGCCCTAGAACTATGGCCTGATTAGTCTATGAGTGGTCAGAGCATACCTGTCAGTGCCCCTGGTAGACGGGATATTCACTCAAAATCTGAAAAATTGCGCGGTATCCTTGCTGTAACAGGGCCGATTTGCTTAACTTAGCCGCTTTTTCAGCCGCTGGCTGTCGCGCCGGTATATTTTTAAAATGGAGAACTATCAATGAATAAAAGCGCTTTAGCGATAACGACAATCCTATTGATTTCGGGGAACCTGCAGGCGGATCAAGCCCTGCAAGCTAACATGCAGGAGGGAAAAGGCATTATCAAGGCCTTTATGGGAGATCTGAAAGGTGAGCTGGTCAAGGGGATGAAGGAGAGTGGGCCGGTCGAGACCATTGCAATTTGTCACAAAGTCGCCCCAAACCTGGCCGAGGCCCACTCTCAGATGAGTAGATGGGAGGTCGGCAGAACCAGTTTGAAGGTACGAAATCAGGATAATGCCCCGGATGCCTGGGAAGAGGCGGTATTGAAAGAGTTCGAGTCCCGCAAGGCTGCTGGCGAGGATCCGATGAAGTTGA
>JASFJX010000222.1:0-6307 GCA_050119385.1 Candidatus Thiodiazotropha sp.
CCGTCGGCACCCTCACCGAGATCCACCACTTTCTGCGCCTGCTCTTCGTCAAGCTCGGTATTCAGTACTGCCCCGAGTGCCAGGTGCCCATCGAACCGCAATCGCGCGATGCGATCCTCGCCCAACTGCTAGAGGACTACCAAGGCAAAAAGGTCGCCCTCATGGCACCGCTGATTCTCAACCGCAAGGGTATCTACAAGGAACTGGCTTTGTGGGCCAGCCGCAAGGGTTATCCCATCCTGCGCGTCGATGGCGAACCACTACCCACCGACCAATGGCCGCAACTGGATCGCTACCAGGAACACAACATCGATCTACCGGTGGGTGAGATCATGATCAAACCGGCGCATGAAAGTGAACTGCGTAGACTGCTCAACGAGGCGCTCGACCAGGGAAAAGGCACTGTGCGTGTCACACTGGTCAAACGCGGCGGCGACTGGGGCGAGGAGCAGCATTTCTCCACCCACCGCACCTGTCCCGACTGCGGCCGCGGTTTCGAAGAGCCGGACCCGCGCCTCTTCTCTTATAACTCCAAGCACGGCTGGTGCCCGAGCTGCTACGGCACCGGCAGCCTGCTGTCCGGCTTCGACGAGGAGCAGAGCGGTGAGGAGGGTGAATGGCTTGAATCAGAACAGGCAGCGGAGAGCTGCCCGAGCTGCGAGGGGGCCCGCCTCAACGATGAAGCGCTGGCGATCTACTTCCATGACTGGAACATCGCCGACTACGCCGCCGTTTCAGTCGATGAGGCCATCCACATCTTCGAGGCGCTGGAACTCAGTGCCCGGGAACAGGCCATCGGCCGTGATGTGGTTAGCGAGATCGTCTCGCGCCTGGCGTTCCTCAAGGAGGTCGGCCTCGGCTACCTCACCCTGGATCGCGCCGCCCCCACCCTCTCCGGCGGCGAGGCACAAAGAATACGCCTGGCCGCCCAGCTCGGTTCCAACCTGCGCGGCGTCTGTTACATCCTCGACGAACCCACCATCGGCCTGCACCCACGCGATAACAGCCTGCTGCTCAAGACCCTGAAAAAGCTCGAGGGCAAGGGCAACACCATTGTAGTAGTGGAGCACGATGAAGAGACCATACGCAGCGCCGAACATGTCATCGACATCGGCCCCGGCGCCGGGGTTCGCGGCGGCGCTGTGATCCACACCGGCAGCGTGGCGCAATTGATGAAGAACGGGGAGTCGCTCACCGGTCGCTTCCTCGCCAATCCTCTGCAGCATCCGCTGTTCGAACCACGCCCGGTACAGAAAGAAAACGCGCTGGAAATAAGCGCTGCCGCGCTCAACAACCTCAAACAGTTGGACCTCAACATCCCTCTTCAAAGACTGGTCTGCGTCAGCGGCGTCTCCGGCTCCGGCAAGTCGACCCTGGTGCGCGAGGTGGTGGTCAAGAGTCTGAAGAGTCTGCTCGCCCGCGGTCGAAAAAAGGGTCGTGTGGCCAACGACCACTACCACGGTTGCGACAGGCTCGAGGGCTGGCAGGTTATCCAGCGGGTGTTGGAGGTGGACCAGACACCGATCGGTAAAACCCCCCGCTCCTGCCCCGCCACCTATATCGGTTTCTGGGACGAGATCCGCAAGCTCTACGCCCAGACCGAAGATGCTCGCATCCACGGCTGGAATGCCGGACGCTTCTCCTTCAACACCAAGGGCGGTCGCTGCGAGACCTGCCTGGGCCAGGGCATGACCCGGGTGGAGATGAGCTTCCTGCCGGATGTGAAGACCCAGTGTGAAGCCTGTGGCGGCGCCCGCTTCAATCCGGAGACCCTGGCGGTGAAATATCGGGGTAAATCGATCGGCGACCTGCTCGCCATGAGCGTCGACGAAGCGGTGGAGTTCTTCGAACACCATCCCACCATCCACCATGCCCTGCAACTACTGCAGGACGTAGGCCTCGGCTACCTTAACCTCGGTCAGCAGAGCCCCACCCTCTCCGGCGGCGAGGCGCAACGCATCAAGCTGGTCACCGAGCTTGCCAAGGCCAAACCCAACGCCCGCACCTTTACACCCACGCTGTATGTACTCGATGAACCCACCGTCGGCCTGCACATGGCCGATGTGGAGAAACTGATCCGTGTGCTGCATCGTTTAGTGGACGCCGGCCACTCCGCCGTGGTCATCGAACATAATCTCGACGTCATCGCCGAGGCCGACTGGTGCATCGACATGGGACCCGAGGGTGGTGATGACGGCGGTGAAGTGGTGGTTGCCGGTACACCCACGCAGTTAACAAAGGCATGGAAGCGATCGGAAACAGGGAAGGCGTTGCGGAAATTTCTCACCAAATAATATTGACGTAGGGCAAATCGACACGCTGTTGTGACCCGTGTATTCATTACCATGCATTACTTCTCAGCCTTAATCCTCATTTTTCTCGGCCTCGTACTGCTTTTCCCTGTGCTATTACACTGGATCTACCGTGCTCCCCGGGTAACGGAGCGCTCCACGCCAGAGCAATGCGGGCTACCCTTCACTCAGCACTACCTGACGGGGGTAAAAAACAAGCGCCTCTATGCCTGGATGATAGCTGCGCAAAAAAGCCGCACGACGCTATTGATAGTCCACGGCTGGGGCGGCAACGCCGAGATGATGCTGCCCCTGGCTCAACCCTTCCACCAGAAGGGTATGAATGTGTTGCTCTACGACGCCCGCAATCACGGCAAGAGCGACGCTGACAGTTTCTCCTCCCTGCCTCGTTTCGCGGAGGATCTGGGCACGGCCCTGGATTGGGTTAAGCAACGCAATCCACATCATCGTCTTGTGGTGCTCGGCCACTCGATCGGTTCTGCCGCGGCGATTCTGGCCGCCTCCCACAGGGACGATATCGACCTGCTGATCGGGCTATCAGGGTTTGCCCACCCTGACCTGGTGATGAAACGTCACCTGGACCGCCCCTGGTTGCCCCGTTTCCTGCGTCCCCTGATCCTGAACTATATCCAGTGGGTCATCGGCTTCCGCTTCAACGACATCGCCCCCATGAATCGTATTCAGCATGTTCGCTGCCCGGTGTTGCTCGCCCACGGTACCGAAGATACCGTGGTACCGATCAGTGACATGCGCCTGATCGAGGCCAACGCCACGCCACAGCGACCCATCCGCGTCCTCGACATCGAAGGGGCAAAGCACGATTCTGTGGAGCACTTTCAGCGACACGCCGGACAGTTGATCGATTTCATCCACGAGAACCTAAACATTGAATAAAGGGTCGATAACAAACGACAAGTCAAAGAAAAAAAAGAATTGTCACGTAGTGGCAAGCACTACCGGCAAGTACGAACAGATGCCAGACCCCATGAGCCCATGGATACCAGTGGTCCAATATAAAGAATCCAACGCCCAGGGTGTAAATTATCCCACCAACCAACAGCCAGCGGAAACCTACGGAAGGCAAGGATGCAAGCAGTGGATCGAGTGCAAACAGGATCATCCATCCCATAACCATGTAGATGATCATAGGCAGGATACGCTTGCCGCCGGAATGCACTGCGTCCAGCACGATACCAATAATCGCCATTCCCCAGATAGCACTGAATAGCCAACACCCAACGGTGCTGCGCAATACAATCAAGGTAAAGGGGGTATAGGTACCGGCTATCAGCAGATAGATAGCCTGATGATCGAGGATCTGAAAGAGTGATTTCGCCTTACCTCGGAGACTGTGATACAGGGTAGAGATCAGATAGAGGACGAAAAGTGTTGTGCCGTAAATAGTGAAACTGATAATTTTCCAGGCATCTCCATCTACGGAACCCAGCACAATCAAAACTGCCATTCCTGCCAGCGCTAATGCCGCCCCAACAAGGTGACTGATGCTGTTGAATAGTTCGCTTCGATACATAGTCAGATTGTAGCCATATATTAAGTTGGGCCGTCGGAGAAAGACAACCGTCTGGCGCCTACCGGATGAGCACTAACTAAAGGATTTTGCATGTTAATTCTGGAATGTTGGCAAAGTACAAAGGACAACCGAGCTTCGCTGAGCCTGGGCCTCTGATATGTGCCATTTATTCGTTACACCACACTAGAGCCATCAATTGACAATATAAGTCCATCGGGTTGTTAATTTAAATACTTGTCACTTTCCGCGAAAGCACTCTAAAATAGAACAATAATACATTGAAATAGATAGTAAATATTGTTTAGATTTCAGGCCATGTTTCAAAATCTTATGCGAATCTTCACGGTTTTCTGCCTCTTGTCCTTTATCTTCGCCCCAGCAGTGGCTGCTCAAAGCTATGATGTCTCATATGTATGGTCTCGCAACCTCAATAGCGTGCAGGATTACCGTGATAAGGTCGCCCGTGTGTTGGGGGCGAATGTAGCCAAAGATCTGATGGTGGTTACCCAGGGCGACCTGTATGGCCTGATATACCGGCGAAACGGTAATAATGAAAGTACGACTCGAGTAGTCAAGTCACACTCAAAACTATTGCGCGCCAAGGGAATGGATGCTGTCAGCCCTATCAAGACACAAAACTGGAGTGAAGTAGGCAATATACCCCTTCCAAAAACAATTCAGACAAAAGCTATCTCTGTACCGAAGGTGAGTCGCAGCAGAGAGATACAGGACCTGGAGACAGCGGTTGAGGCGTATATCGACGAACTGCGCCGTGCCGGCAAGATTGCCAGTGACGAGCGCACCGGATGGTCAGTATTTGACTTCACTACGGGCAAAAAACTGGTGACGATCAACGAAGATGTCCAGTTTCAGGCGGCCAGCCTGGTCAAACCTTTTATTGCTGCCGCTTTTTTTCAAAAAGTGAAGCAGGGAGACCTGGTGTATGGCCCTAAAAGCCGTCGCCACATGCAGCGAATGATCCAGCATTCCAACAATCCCTCAACCAACTGGGTTATTCGTCAGGTCGGTGGGCCGCAGACTGTTCAACAGATTCTAATGCACCACTATCCTGATATTTTTCAGGACACCCTTCTGGTCGAGTATATCCCGGCCAACGGGCGAACCTATAAAAACAGGGCTTCGGTACATGACTACAGCCGGTTTCTTTATGCCGTCTGGAATAAGCAGATTGCCGGTGCCCGCGAAATCAAACGCCTGATGGCTTTACCAGGCACCGATCGTCTTTACACCGGTGTTCCTGAAGTACCCAGGGGAACCCGTGTGTACAACAAAACCGGCAGCACGGCACAGGTCTGTGGCGACATGGGCATACTGAGCATCAAAGGCGCTGATGGCAAACGCTACCCCTATATCCTGATCGGCATTATTGAAAAGCAGCGCAGTGCACAGAATTACACAACCTGGATTCGCTCACGCAGCGAAATCATCCGCAAGGTATCCGCCATTGTCTATAAAGGGGTCATAGCCCAACATAGTGGGGTATAGGGAGAATACGTATGACCTGGTTAGTATGGGTGAACCGGCATTGATGTCTGCTTCGACCACAAGCGGACTTGAAGGAAAAGAAAATCAGGGCCGATGTCACGACCCTGATTGTCTGAACGGCGCAACCCGTTAGTCAGTTCTGGCTCGACTATCGGAATCAGGGTGCATAGTAGATGTCGTCGCCATCGATATCCTCCCAAGTATTACCGCTAGTGAAATCGCCCGTGGTGTCTGAATTGAGCCAGATACCGTTGGTCCGGCTGCCGCGCAGGACGGTATTGGTTACACTGCCGTTAGTATCGCTGCCGTAATAGGCTATCAATGCATCGGTATTGCCTCCCGGGGCACCCGCATACTCAACGACCGTATAATCAAAAATGGTCGGAATGCTCGAAGAGGTGACCTGAATACCGTTCCAATAACCCTTGGTTTTTTCGGCACCTGTGAAGATGATGGGCTCGGCTGACGTTCCCTGGGCAACAATAGCCCCCATGTTACGAATATAAAAACCACCACCCGCATTGAATTGCAATTCAACCCCTGGCTCTATAGTCATCACCATCGGGGTTGATATGCGTGTGGTGCGGTCGACGTAGTAGGCTACATCCAGCTTTTGTATCGTCATGCTGCTCAAGGTGGACGAGTTGGTATTCGTCACTAGGATGCGGTCATCGGTATTTCCGCTGTAGCTGCTGTCTTTGTCAAGCAACCCAAGGGAGTAGAAATCAATCTGGCCGGGACGTTCGTTGCCGGTGGCGGTGACATTCTGCATGGTCAGCGTGATACCCCTATAGAAGTAGAATCCGTTGAGCCCACTGTGACGCAAAATTGAATTTCGGATGGTTAACAAACCACCCACACCGTAAACGCCTACATTGGCGAATGCATGCCCACCACCACCACCATATTCAACGATAGTGTGTTCCATGATGTTGTCGGTGTGGTTATTAACGAATTG
>JASFJX010000223.1:0-6302 GCA_050119385.1 Candidatus Thiodiazotropha sp.
TAAATACAGCGCTTCGTATATTTTGGTGTGCTAGCGCGGTAATGATCAAAAAATCAAAGGCGGCAGTAAATTGCCGCTCTCGTGGTTATAGTAAACTGCATATCAGTGATGAAGACTGCCTTTTTCTTGCCATTCTTTGCGTTGAGACTTGTTCAGCATTTCGCGATATTGTACCGCCAGCTGGATATCGAGGTATGCCAATTCAGCCAAAGCGTTGCCATATATCCTTGTCAACTCTTTTGCTGCGGACTGGTTGTATCCATCAGAGACGACCAACCGTTTCAGATTGATTAGCGTCAAACGCACCGTCTCATTAATCTCGTGCCTATCCTCAGCTTGGCTCTTTATCAGCTCATACAGAATCTCCTTCTGCAAATTTGACATGTCGTGAGTTTGGTGATTAGGAACCTGTATTTCTATATCCTGCCATTTATCTATCGTACTGCATGACGCCATGGGATCACATACTAGTGGTGTGGCGGAAACCGATAGTGTCAATGGCGCAAGAATAGCGAAGGTCAGATTATGGAGATTAGTTTTCAGATCCATCGACTTGGTCTCATATATGAATTCAGATATATTCTATGTTGGTCAATTGTTAAGTAGATGTAATTGAGAGTAAAACTGAGTAAATCCCTAGTTCTCACGTCTCGATTTGCAGTAAAATCAATAGTATGGAATCCATGATTAAATCTAATAGTTCTACCCGCGTTCTTCTGGTCGATGATGATAAAGAGTTGGTTGAAATGCTCCACGATTACCTTACACGAGAGGGTCTACACGTCGACTTCAGATACGATGGCAGGCAAGGCGTCGATGCAGCACTCTCCGGGCAATATGATATCGCGGTGCTCGATGTAATGATGCCCGAAATTAACGGAATACAGGCATTAGGTCAGATACGGGCCAAGAGCAACCTTCCGGTAGTGATGTTGACGGCAAAAGGCGACGATACCGACAAAATCATGGGATTGGAGCTGGGGGCGGACGACTACGTGCCCAAGCCTTGTACACCACGGGAGTTACTGGCGCGTTTACGCGCAATTCTGAATCGCGTGGGGAATAAAAGTAGTATGCAAGTCGTTCAGCAGGCACAGCAACCCATCATTGTCGGCAGTTTAACCTTGTGGCCCACTCAGCGTCGGGCGGAAAGTGAGGGTGAAACATTGGATCTGACCAGTTCGGAATACAATCTTCTCGAAATTCTGGTACGGCACGCCGGCACGCCAGTGACCAAGGAAGATCTGTCGCTACACGCACTTGGTCGTCCACTGGGCCGGTATGAAAGGAGCATTGATGTTCATATCAGTAGTATTCGACGCAAACTTGCTCCACTCTCTGACGGCAGGTCCATGATCCAGACTGTAATCCGAAAGGGTTATCAGTTGGTTGTCGAATAGAATACGCAAGCGATCGGATTATGGGTAAGCTTTTTTGGAAGTTTCTTCTATTTCTTTGGTTGTCACAGCTTTTAACTATCGCTGGAGTAGGTTTGACAATCTGGTTCATGGAATCGAAGTCCGGCAAAAACACTGTTGAGACGCGCTCTGCGCCTCCATCGCTTACGGCGATGGACAATCAACAACCCCCTCCGCCAATGATGGGCACTGAGAATCAGCCCCCACCGCCAATGATGGGTACTGAGAATCAGCCCCCACCGCCAATGATGGGCACTGACAATCAACCCCCCCCGCCATTGATGAGCATGGGCAATCAACCTCCACCGCCATTTGCCGGCATGGACAATCCACCCCCTCCACCCACAATTTCAAGTGAAGCACCTGAAAATACAGCCTTAGAGCAAAATCTGCCTGCGCCCGGAGAACAAAATCCTCCAGTGGCCGGAGAACAAAACCCTCCTGCACCTGGAGGGCAAAAACCGCCTACACCCGGACGGGTCATGTCGCCAACATTGTTACCTCTTTTAGCGGGAAGTCTTGTCAGTCTGCTATTCGCTACCCTCCTTGCCCAGTACTTTGCACGTCCTATCCGTATTCTGAGGCAGGCATTTCTGTCAGTAGAGAAAGGTAAGATGGGAACTCGGATCGGGCAAAGCATGGGAAAACGGAATGATGAACTGGCTGATCTGGGTACCGGTTTTGACAACATGGCAGACCATCTACAGCGACTGGTTGAGGGTAAACAGAGGCTCCTGCATGATGTCTCCCATGAACTTCGATCACCATTGGCCCGTTTACAGGCAGCCATTGACTTGATGTTGCAGCAACCTGAACGTACGCAAGAGTTCCATGGACGTATTGAGAAGGAATCGGCGCGTATTGATGGACTGATCGAAGAACTCCTAACCCTGGCGCGTCTCGATACTGGGATTCCGAATAATCAGATGCTGGAGGTAGATTTCATTGAAATGATCGAGATGATCTCGGAAGATGCCTCTTTTGAAGCTGAGACGAAGAATTGTCAGGTAAAAACAACGCTACCGGATAAGGTTTTGTTAATTGGTAATCCGGTTCTTCTTCATCGCGCCATCGAAAATATCGTACGAAATGCTATTCGGCATACTCCCGAGGGAGGCAGCGTAACGATTCAAGGCAAAGTAAATAGAAAAAAAACCTGGTTGACCCTGGAAATCAAGGATGAAGGCGATGGAGTGCCCGAAAATGAACTCAAGCTCATTTTTGAACCGTTTTATCGCAGCCCGACTGCGGACAGGTTTAAAGGCTTTGGTATCGGCATGGCGATTACAAGGCGTGTTATCGACGCCCATAAAGGTAAAGTCATTGCTAAAAACCTCAAAGATGGCGGTCTATTAGTCTCAATCATGTTGCCTCTTGGGGACTAGAATTAGAACCTGATCCCCGTCTGAGATAAACCACAAAGGACTCAAATCGGCTCTTGCGTAGATTTAACGGGTAGTTAACACCTCTATTGTTAGTATTTGGTGGTAGCCGTAACAAGGCATGCAGACCAATTCTGAAACAACATGAAGGTGGCCTATGCGTTACCCACAAGATAGTATCCGCTGGTTTCCGTTAGGAATACTGTTGTTCCTCTCGGGATGTGCAGTAGTGCCGCAATATGAATATTCCGAAAAGGCGTTGCTGGCCGAGCAAGAGGCACCTTGGGAGTTTTCTCAGCAGTCAGACCTGGCGGTGACGAGCTTGCTGGAACTTGTGGATGTACCCGAATTACATATCTTAGTCCAGCGCGGTCTTGAGGTTAATCCGAGCCTCCGACAGACAGCTCTTACCTTAAAGTCATCACAGGCATCTATTGCCTTGGCGCGTGCCGATCGTTTGCCTGGACTCAATGCTTCTTTCAGCAACGAAAAAGTCAAAGATAACGACATAACCTACAGTGGGCAGTTGACAGTCGGCTGGACAGTCGATGTGTGGGGCAAGCTGGATGATGCAATCAAAGCCGCAGAGGCAGACGAAATAGCGGCTCAGGCCGAATATACAGCCGCAAAGGACCTATTGGTGTCGACTATTCTCGATACCTGGCTTTCTCTGGTTCAACAGCAACGCTTAATCACTATCCAGAAGAAGCGACTGGATGTTTTGGAAAGCAACGAGGCCGTAATCCTTGAGCGTTACCGCAAGGGTCTGGATGAACTGGCCGATCTTGATACGGCCAGAACCGCCAGTGAATCGGCACGCGCCAACCTGGCCTCGATGCAGGAGACCCGCCTGGCACTGCGCCGAACTCTGCGGGTACTTGTCGGTGGCGATAAGGTGGCTGATATGTTTCCGACGCAGTTTCCTGATGTGATAACGCCACTTACAGGGTATGGCGCACAGGATCTCGCCCGTCGACCGGATCTTCAACAGGCCTATCGCGAGATTGTTGCTGCGGAATATGAAGCCAGGGTGGCCTATAAAGCCTTGCTTCCATCCCTGTCACTGGATTTGGCTCTGTCCGGTTCCGGGGAAAAAATCAGTGATGCCCTATTCGCCAGCCCGGTCTGGTCGCTTTTAGGACAATTGACTCAGCCCCTGTTTGATGGTGGCAGGCTGAGAGCCGAGGCGGAAATAGCTGATTTTGGCGCGGAACAAAAGTATTGGGCCTATCGTGAGACGTTGTTGAATGCGGTCACCGAGGTTGAGAATGCTCTCAGCCAAGAAAAGTCGCTGAAAGCACAACAGGAATACATTCAACGGGCCCTTGAAAGTGCCGAACGGAGCAATCGACTCTATACCCGTAAATATCGGCAGGGTTTGTCCACATTTCTTGAGCTGCTGCAGATTCAGGAAGCGACCTTCGATCTCGAGTCACAGCTGACACAATTGACTTACCAACGTCTATCTAACCGCATCACATTGGGCCTTGCCTTGGGGCTGGGAGTATCATCTTGAGTAAACATAGATCACAAATTAGAGGTGCATTGATCGCAGGTGGTTGCCTGCTGGCTGCTATTACTGTTGCACGATCCGATTTTGCCAATTCTGGTCCTACCGCACCAGGGCCCGGGGGCCCGGAACCCACAATGCGCCAGGAGCTGAAAGGAGCGCCCCCAAAAAGCTCAAGTGCACCCAGAGTGACAGTGGTCGAAACAACGCTATCCGATCACCAGACCAGTATCGTCGGTTATGGCGAGACAGCTCCCCGATATCATCTGCAGTTGGTGGCTGAGGTAAACGGCCGGGTTACCCACATCTCCCCGAAACTGGAAACCGGGGCGCTTTTTAAAAAAGGAGAACTACTTGTCGAACTCGACGATACCTCCTACAAACAGGCCCTCGCCAGTGCCCAATATGACCTGCATGATGCTGAAGTAGAGATGTTGCAAGAGACACTCGATGCCGAGCAGGCAAAAGATGAGTGGAAACGCTCCGGTCTTAAGGGTGATCCCGAATCTGAGCTAGTGCTTCATGAACCACAGCTGAAGGCCGCCAAATCGAAATTAGCCATGGTCAGGCAGAGTGTCGCCACGGCAAGCGCCGATCTGGCCAAAACCCGGATCACAGCGCCTTTCGACGCACTGGTGATAAGTCGTGATGTTCAACCTGGCAGTTACGCTTCGACAGGTACGCAGCTGGTGGAACTCTACAGTACTGATAGAATCGAGACCTCGATACCCTTATCTGACGCCCAATGGGATAAGTTGCCAGCGCCTGCTGAGCTGCTTGCCGAGAAGTGGCCGGTTCGGTTGCTGAGCGATGATAGCGAACGCTCCTGGGAGGGTTATGTCACACGTATCGAGCAACACGTCAATTCAGAGAATCGTCAGCGGGCGTTGATTGTCGCGGTCGACAATCCCCTGGACCAGGAGATACCCCTTTATTCAGGGGCCTTTGTCAGGGCAGAGATACCGGGGTGGAACATCTCTGGCGTCTGGCGAATTCCCGAGTCGTCACTCACCCAAGACTTGACCATCTGGTATGTGGACGAATCCAGCCAACTTGCCAAGGCACAGGCCGATGTAGTCTTTGCCGATAACGAATCGGTTTACATCCGTCCTATAGAGTCCATCAACAGCACATCGGTGGCGGTCTATCCGCTCAGCAGCTATCTCCCCGGCATGAGGGTGGAAGCACAGTTTCAGGAGGATGAGTGATGATGCGTGACTCAGTGCAAAATGGGATGATCGCATGGTTTGCCGGCAACAGCGTGGCGGCTAACCTGCTTATGCTCTCGATAATCGTGTTGGGTGTCCTGTCGCTGGCCGACTTGCGTAAAGAGGCCTTCCCATCCCGACCAGCGGACACTGTTACGGTATCGGTCAACTACGACAGTGGTGATCCTCATTTGTCGGAGGAGGGTATAGCGATCAAAGTTGAGGAGTCACTGGAAACCGTTGCGGGCATTAAGCGGATTACTTCGGTATCAAGCGCGGACGGTTCGACCATCAATATAGAAATGAATAGCGAATACGATCTCGACCAGTTGCTGCGTGACGTCAAGTCCCAGGTCGATGCCATTAACAACTTTCCTTCCGAGGCAGACAAACCGGTTATAGAAAAACAACAGCGCTTGAACCACGCCTACGCCATCAAACTCTTTGGTGATACCGATCGGGCAACCCTGCAATCCCTGGCTGAGCGTATGAAGGCCGATCTTCTGGCGCAGCCCGATATCACTAATCTGAGTATCAAGGGCAAGGTCGAGCCGATGATCTCCATCGAGGTAGATGAAACCAGTCTTCAGGCCTATGGCCTAACCTTGTCCGATGTGGCAACGGCGATCAACGCCGAGTCCTCGACCTCCCTCACCAGCAGCCTGCGCAACGAGAGCAAGGTTGTACGGCTCAAGGCGTCAGAACAAGCCTACCAGCGTAAACAATTCGAAACGATCCCTCTGATCACCACCGATTCGGGTAGCATCATTCACTTGGGCGATGT
>JASFJX010000224.1:0-6302 GCA_050119385.1 Candidatus Thiodiazotropha sp.
AGTGCTAAATTGAATCGATTTTACATCCCAGAATGGACGAACGCCGAGAAAATCTATCTCGCTAGGAATAATCGTCTTTTTAGACTCCATACCAGATAAGTATCCCTGTTATCGCATGGAAATTGAACTGGCTTCATTTTTTAATAAACTGGCGACAAATCGCGAGCTTTCAGGGCGAGGAATTGCTGTTGATGAATGCCCTGATCTTATTCTACTCACGAGTCCTAGTGTGCTCATTGTGTCAAGTAGGAAGATATAAGTGACCCAAGAAACCAAAACGGCAGCCGTCCATCTTTGTTCCCGATGAAATTCATCACAGGCAGGGGCTCTGCTGCCAACTAAAATGAAATATAGACCAAAAGGATGAGTTTGTTGTGCTAGGGTAGTAGGGGGTGGCAGCTTCTGAGTACAAATCTTCAGTAGCCACAAAGTAGTTAGCAATAAGGTGTCTACATAGTGTCTACACGAAAATTTGTTGATTTTGATGCTTGAGTCTAACTCATTGTTTTTATTGGTGGGCCCACTAGGACTCGAACCTAGGACCAAGGGATTATGAGTCCCCTGCTCTAACCAACTGAGCTATGGGCCCGGAATCGGCGGGATTGTAGCAGATTCCGACAAAAAAGCAGCAGTTTTTGCTGTTTTCGCGATGAGATCTCGTTAATCGGTATCGAGGAAGCTGCGCAGGCGATCTGAACGCGATGGGTGGCGTAGTTTACGCAGCGCCTTGGCTTCGATTTGACGGATACGCTCTCTGGTGACGTCGAACTGTTTGCCGACCTCCTCGAGGGTGTGGTCGGTGTTCATGTCGATGCCGAAGCGCATGCGCAGCACTTTGGCTTCCCGGCTGGTCAGGCCGGCCAGCATGTTTTGTGTCGCTTCGCCCAGGCCTTCGGCGGTGGCGGACTCGATGGGGGAGACCACGCCGGAGTCTTCGATGAAGTCTCCCAGGTGTGAGTCTTCGTCATCACCGATCGGTGTCTCCATGGAGATCGGTTCCTTGGCGATCTTGAGTACCTTGCGGATTTTGTCTTCCGGCATGTCCATGCGCTCAGCCAGCTCTTCCGGGGTGGCCTCGCGGCCCATCTCCTGAATCATCTGCCGGGAGATGCGGTTGAGTTTGTTGATGGTCTCTATCATGTGCACCGGGATACGGATGGTGCGGGCCTGGTCGGCGATGGAGCGGGTAATGGCCTGACGAATCCACCAGGTGGCATAGGTTGAGAATTTGTAACCACGGCGATATTCGAACTTGTCCACGGCCTTCATCAGGCCGATATTGCCTTCCTGGATAAGGTCGAGGAACTGCAGTCCGCGGTTGGTATACTTTTTCGCAATGGAGATGACCAGGCGCAGGTTGGCCTCCACCATCTCTTTCTTGGCGCGGCGTGCCTTGGCCTCACCAATCGACATTTTGCGATTGGTCTCTTTGATCTCGCCAATGGTCAGCAGGCAGTCGTTCTCGATGCTGATGAGGCGTTTTTGCGCGCGAATGATCTCATCGGCATGCTCTTTGAGGGCTTCGTAATAGGGCTTGCCTTTGTTGGCCTGCTCGACAATCCAGTCGAGGTTGGTCTCGTTGTCCGGAAAAGAAGAGATAAATTCCTTGCGTGGCATACGAGCCTTGTCGACGCAAAGATTCATGATGATGCGTTCCTGGTTACGGATGCGCTCAATGGTGTCTCTCAAGGTGGCGACAAGCAGGTTGAAGGTAATGGGTACCAGTTTGAATTCGAGGAATGCCTCCGAGACCGCTTCCTGGGCCTTTTGTGACTTGGCGCTGGCGCGGCCATTACTCTTCAGTGATGTGCAGAGTGCGTTGTAGCGTTTGCGTAGCTCTTTTGCCTTTGCGGCAACCTCTTCCGGGTCAGGGCCGGTGTTTTCCGGTTCGTCGCTGTCGTCTTCGCTGCCATCGTCGGTGTCACCCTCATCCTCACCTTTGTCGCTGTTGGCATCCTGAGGTTGCAAGGGTGTCGGGATCTCGTCGGGTTCGTTGGGATCGATGAAGCCGCTGGTGATATCGGCAAGCCGTGATTCACCGGGCTCAATCTTCTCTAAGAGTGTGCACAGTAGATCTACAGTGGTAGGGAAGGTGCCCAGTGCGGCTGAAACCTGATACAGGCCCTCTTCAATACGCTTGGCGATGCGCAGCTCACCTTCACGGGTCAGCAGCTCGACTGTACCCATTTCGCGCATGTACATGCGAACCGGGTCAGTGGTGCGACCAAATTCGCTGTCAACGCTGGCCAGGGCGGCCGCGGCCGCTTCGGCGGCATCTTCATCTGCGGAGACGACGGAGTCACTGAGGGTGTTGTCCTCCAGATCGGGGGCCGATTCATGGACTGTGATGCCCATGTCGTTGATCATGCGGACGATATCCTCAATCTGTTCAGGCTCGACTATGCCCTCAGGAAGGTGATCATTAACTTCCGCGTAGGTGAGGAATCCTTGTTCCTTACCTTTTGCAATCAGTTGTTTAAGTTGAGATTGCTGCTGTTCCTGGTTCATCTTTTACCTTGTAGTCAGACGAGGTGTACAACACTGAGACTGAACTCACCATACTAGCACAGATATAGGTAGTTATGCTAGCCAAGGGCCTTCCTCATGACATTAATTCTTTACTGCTCATCTTGGCTGAGAGTGCCGGGATAGCGGCGTTTGAGCTCATCGAGCAGGTCATCAGGCAGCTCGCTGGGACGTAAATTCCCTGGTTGAGGCCGGGAGATCTTGTGGAACTGTCTATTCAATTTGAGGAGTGCGTCACGTAGTTCAGCCTCAAGATCCATCCCGGGCAGGTCAAACCTATAGTCGGCCAGTTTGTTGAGGTGATTGAAGTGTTCCGTATCTCGCCATCGTTCCAACAAAGCTGCTTTATTAAGCGTAGGTTGGGAACGAATTATTTCAAGTAACTGTTTCAGAATAAAAATGCCGGGTGCGTCCCACTTTTGCCAATCATTTTCAACATTATCTGCAATAGTGTGTAGGTGGGGGCTGTCGAGCAATAATGCAATAGCCATACGGATCGGAGTAGGGCGCTGCTGTTTTTCAGTCTGTCTCACCCCTCGGTGGCGGTTTTGGCCGGATTGCTGGCCACCCTTGTCGAGATGGCCATCCCTGATGCCTACCAACTCCTCCAGATGTTGAAACATCATACGGCGGAATACTCCGGATGGGAGCTTTTCCAGGATTGGTGTCGCCAGTTGTGCAAGTTTCGCGCGCCCATCGATACTCTCCATCTGTACTTGATCAGTAAGATGCTGGAAGAGAAATTTCGATAGAGGTTGTGCCTGCTCGATGCGGGTATTGAAAGCATCGGGGCCCTCTTTGCGAATCTGGGTGTCTGGGTCCTCGCCCTGGGGTAGAAAGAGAAATTTGACCTCTCGTCCGTCACGCATCAGGGGCAGGCTGGTCAGCAGCGCCTTCCAGGCCGCTTCCCGGCCGGCACGGTCACCGTCAAAACAGAATACGACCTCAGGGCAGGTGCGGAAGATTAGTTCAAGATGGTCATGTGTGGTTGCCGTGCCCAGGGTGGCAACGGCGTTGAGGATGCCATGCTGGGCCAGTGCGACAACATCCATATAGCCCTCCACCACCAGTAGCCGTGAAAGCTTGTTGTTTGCCTTACGTGCTTCATACAGGCCATAGAGTTCGTGTCCTTTATGAAACAGTAGGGTTTCCGGAGAGTTGAGATATTTCGGTTTCTCCTCGCCGATAGTGCGACCGCCAAAACCGATGGTGCGTCCGCGCCGGTCCCGGATGGGGAAGATAATACGGTTTCTAAAGCGATCATAGCCCTTGCTTTCACCCTCCTGGGTCAGGCCACACTCCAGCAATCTGGCCATGGCGGGCCTATCCGTACCCAGTGCGGTAAGCAAATTATCCCAGCCAGGGGGCGCGTAACCGATGCCGAAGGCAGCGGCGATTTCACCACTCAAGCCACGTGCCTTGAGATAGTCGATCGCCTGTTTGGCGTCGGGGTGGTGTTTAAGTTGATGGCGGTAGAAGCCTGCTGCCTTCTCCATCAAGCCGTACAGTGGGCGCAGGTCGGGACCTTGGTCGGCCCCGACCTCTCGTGGTACCTCCAGGCCTGCGGCTTGGGCCAGCTCTTCCACGGCTTCGACAAATCCCAGGTTTTCATACTCCATGAGAAAGTTGATGGCGGAACCGTGAGCACCACAACCGAAGCAGTGGTAGAACTGCTTTTGCTGGCTGACTGTAAAGGAGGGGGTCTTCTCATCATGGAATGGGCAGCGGGCCTGGTAGTCGCGGCCTGCCTTCTTGAGGGGGACGCGCCGATTGATGACGTCGACCACGTCGACGCGGTTCAGCAGATCATCGATAAACTGTGAGGGAATCTTACCGGCCATTTTTTCCTGCTGGCCTTAAGGGACGCGGCCATGGGGCAAGCATAGCTGATAATGGCCAGGTGTGAGTCAGCCTGCCAGTTTTTGTTTTACCAGTCCGCTGACCTTGCCCATATCGGCCCGGCCCTGCATCTGGGGTTTAAGTAGCCCCATGACTTTGCCCATATCCCGCATGCCCGAGGCGTTTGCTTCGGCAATTGCGTTGTCAATCATTGCTGCGATCTCGTCATCGCCGAGGCCTGCCGGCATGTAGGTCTCAATGATGACTATCTCGCTTTTTTCCTGCTCTGCCAGTTCCTGACGGTCTGCACTCTCATACTGCTTGATGGAGTCACGGCGCTGTTTGATCATCTTCTCCAGGATTGCCAGAACCTGGGTATCGTCCAGCTCGGTACGTTCATCCACCTCCCGCTGCTTGATCGCGGCGGTGATCAGGCGCAAGGTGCCCAGACGTGCTTTGTCCTTGGCCTTCATGGCGGCTTTGACATCATCTAGGATCTGTTGTTTGAGCATCCGGCTGACTCGCGCTATGCAGGGGGGTGATTAATATTGGCGTTCGAAGCGACGGCTTTCGCGGGAGACCTTTTTCAGGTTGCGTTTAACCGCTGCGGCAGCCTTGCGTTTGCGTTCCCAGGTGGGCTTTTCATAGAATTCCCTGCGGCGGACTTCGGCAAGTACCCCGGCCTTCTCACAGGAGCGCTTGAAACGGCGCATGGCTACTTCAAAAGGTTCGTTCTCTTTGACGCGTACGTTAGGCATCGATGTTGTTTCCTCGAAATCTGTTAAGCTTCTCAGCCGGTCGAAAGGCGGAGATTCTACTCATAGCTCCACCGGTTTGCAAAGGTATGAGGCTATTTTAGAGCAAAAAGTGATATTTATATGCGGGTATTAGGTATAGAAACATCCTGTGATGAGACCGGGGTGGCTGTTTATGACAGTGAACAGGGCCTGTTGGCTCATGTCCTGCACAGCCAGGTCGAGCTGCATGCCGATTACGGCGGCGTGGTGCCTGAGTTGGCGTCCCGGGATCATGTGCGTAAGCTGTTGCCCCTAGTTCGGCAATTGTTTCAGGATGCCGGTATTGAGGCCGCTTCGTTGGATGGCGTGGCCTACACCGCGGGTCCGGGACTGGTGGGTGCGCTGCTGGTGGGGGCTTCGGTAGGGCGCAGCATGGCCTGGTCCTGGGGTATACCGGCAGTCGGTGTGCACCATATGGAGGGCCATCTACTGGCTCCCATGCTTGAGCCTGATCCCCCGGCCTTTCCCTTCATCGCTATGCTGGTCTCCGGTGGGCACACCCAGCTGGTGGAAGTGCAGGCTATGGGCCACTACCGGCTGCTTGGGGATACCCTGGATGATGCGGCGGGGGAGGCCTTCGATAAGACAGCCAAACTATTGGGACTACCCTATCCCGGGGGACCTGAACTGGCGAAATTGGCACAGCAGGGGGATCCAAATCGTTACAATTTTCCCCGCCCGATGATCGACAGACCCGGCCTCGATTTCAGTTTCAGCGGTTTGAAGACCTTTGCCTTGAATACCATCCAGCAAGCCGAACGTGAAGAGGGTGGAAGCCTATCGGCACAGACCCGGGCAGATATCGCCCGAGCCTTCGAAGAGGCGGTGGTCGATACACTGCTGCTGAAGTGCCGCAGGGCTGTCAGGGCCTGTGATATCAAGACCTTGGTGTTGGCCGGCGGTGTCAGTGCCAATCGTCGATTACGCCAACGTATCGATGAAATGATGCAAGGTGAAGGGGGGGCTGCCTATTATCCCCGTCTTAAGTTTTGTACCGATAATGGAGCCATGATCGCTTATGCGGGCTGCCTGCGCCTATTAGCGGGGGAGTCTGAAGCGCTTCGCTTTTCTGTCACCTCCCGCTGGCCTATGGAGTCGCTGGAGAGAAGAGATTGAGTGTTGGTTGGCACTCCTTTATAT
>JASFJX010000225.1:0-6287 GCA_050119385.1 Candidatus Thiodiazotropha sp.
CAAAGGGTTGAAAATGAATGAATATCACCTGTCTGTCGAACCTGGATAGCGTTATGGCGAAATTTTATGTCGACACGATGAGCGTTTGGAAACAGCGGTTATTATCGCTATTGCCAACTATTGTCAGTTATCCCTTTGCAAGGAGATTGCTGCTCGCTGTCTCCGACCCCATCGATGAGAGAGACGCCTATCTCGCGGCAATGAGGTTGGAAGTGGTGTGGTTGAGCGCGGCTTACCTAAAGGAAAATTTTGACCATATTGGTGGTGAAGCCATCGACCCTGCCGAGCCTTATGTGATGACAAGTCTCCATTACGGACAGTGGGGTATGTATCCCGCGTCCCTGTATCAACAGTGTGGGATCGGCAGCCAGATGGTGATGACAGGGCGTAATCATCCGCCCGGCAGTCCGATCACCTATTTTTGGGAAAGGTTTGGTCATAATAAGCAGTATTTGTCAGGTTATTCCGGGAGGCTCTCCACCGAGAACTTTTTTTCTCATGTAAAACAGTTGAGGTCAGGCGTGAGCCAGATTGTGATACTGGATGTGCGGGAGCAGGGCTTGCCGCAAAAGGAGCTTGAGTTGAAGTTCCTTGGGGAGAGCTACTATTTGCCAAAGACCGTTGCATTACTGGCAAAAAGGGCCGGTTGCAGGATACTGCCCTACATCGGGTACTATGATCATGAGAAAAAGAGACATCAAGTCATCTGGTTCAGCCCCATCTCTCCCGCCGGGTCGGATTCTGAAACACTTCAGCGCATACTCGACCTTTTTGAGCCGATCTTCTCCCGGCATCCTGAATTCTATTTTAACGTCTTGGAGAGCCATCGCAGGCCTTTCTGAAAGAGTGTCATCCGGCCTCGGCCGGTGCATGCTCGGACTCTCCCTCTGCGCCATCATTATCCGGTTCCCTCCCACTGTTGACGGGTGGGATAACACGGCGCTGAGGGTTTTTACGGCGAAAAATAGGGCTTGAGAAGGCCCAAATCCTGATTAAGCCCTGTTTAATAAAAGGGTATTCCACAAATATGACATCTTTAACTATTCAGTTTTATGAGAATTCGATAGAATCAAACAGAAAACCCGTCCTGAATTTCGAATGAGTGCTGGCAGTCTTTCGTGTTGCCGGCAGTTCTGATTACTTGGTTAAGATCCTGTGGAATATGATTTCAAGCTCGACTTGAAAGTCGAGAATAATTCGCACACTCAAATAGTTAAGCGCATACCACGCGGCAGTCGCGTGCTTGAGCTTGGATGTGCCACCGGCTATATGTCGGACTATCTGCGTAGAGAGCTTGATTGCCATGTGGTGGGTGTGGAATACGACAGAAAGATGGCGAATAAAGCCAAGGCTGTCTGCGATCATGTGATCGTAGCCGATGTGCAAAAAGGTAATTGGCGGAAAAAGCTCGATGATGAACGTTTCGACATCATCACCTGTGCCGATATTCTGGAGCATCTGCGTGACCCGGTCTCGTTTTTAAAAACCTTGCCTGATTTGCTTGTGGCGGGTGGTCGTTTGCTCGCGTCTGTGCCGAATGGCGCCCATGCCGCGCTTAGGCTTGAACTGCTTGAAGGGCGTTTTACCTATGAAGATACCGGCTTGCTGGATCGGACCCATCTCCACCTGTTCACCTATCACTCATTGAGAGAACTCTTCGCGCGCAGCGGGTTTTCGGTTCAAGAGCTTACCTACACCTTTCATGATATGGCCGACTCGGTTATCGAGTCACGTTTAGCGCGATTGGGGCTCGATGTGAATGGGCGTGGTCTGGCCCTTTTTCATACGCCTGATGCAGCGGCCTACCAATTTATCGTCAGCGCGGAGGCAGATCCTGACTTGGATGTGGATTCATTTCCGCAATTGACGGATAAACCGCTTCAATCATCAACTGAAGTCTACCGTGTATTGCATGAGGAGTTACATAATTTCAGACTCTCCTCGGCCCAACAGGAAGCGATGATAAAAGAGCGTGATCGCCTGTTGCAGGAACAGCATGAACGTGTGACCGGGTTGCAGAGAGATTATGCGGCTAGTTCGGCGGCCCTGGCTGATGTGCAAAAGGCATATGAAGAGACGAAGCTCAAATATGATGAGCTGAATTGTCTGTCTTTGCGTGAACGTGAAGCCTGCGATGAACTCGAGCATGTCAATCAAAGGTTACGTGAGCGTGTCGATCGGCTGCAGCATACGAAAAGGCGCTTGGATGATGTGTTGAACAGTAAGGGCTGGCGAGGTTACATGGCCTTGACCTGGCCCCTGCGCTTTTTCAGAAGTAACAAGCCGGCGTTGAAACAATGGTTTAAAAATCCAAGCCTGTTTTATGCATGGTTAGGTTCTTTTGCCAGGCCAGGCAGGGCGGAGTTATCTCTCTCCTCTGAAAAAACCGGTGGGGATTCCTATGCCAGGTGGATAGAAGAGGTTGAATCGAAATCGCAGCCTGGCGAAAAACTGATACGCGCCTTTAATGAGCGTAATGACAAGCCATTGATTTCGATCGTCATGCCTGTCTATAACGTTGAAGAGCAATGGTTGCGAGCCTCAATAGACTCTGTGTTGGGGCAGTCGTATGACAACTGGGAGTTGTGTATAGCCGATGATGCGTCCACAAAGCCACACATAAAGCAGGTGTTGGAGGAGTATCTGTTTCGATATAAACGGATAAAAGTTGCGTACAGGGATGAAAACGGCCATATCTCGGCCGCAACCAATACCGCCTTGAGTATGGCGTCCGGCGATTTTGTCGGCTTTATGGATCATGACGACATGTTGGCGCCGAATGCACTGTACCATGTTGCAAGCAAGATATATCTCAATCCGGATATAAGTTTGATCTATTCTGATGAGGATAAAATTGATGAAGACGGGGTGAGATTCGATCACTATTTCAAGCCCGACTTTAATCCTGACCTGATGCGTTCACACAATATGATATGTCATTTTGGTGTATACAGGCGATCGTTGATCGAGAGAGTAGGTGGTTTGAGAGAGGATTATGATGGCGCGCAGGATTATGATTTCGCGCTTCGTTGTTTGCGAGAATTAGATATACACAAGGAAATATGCCACATACCTAAGGTGCTGTATCACTGGCGAGCGATACCGCAGAGCACGGCATCCGGTTGTGATGCCAAATCCTATGCCATCGACGCTGCTATACGTGCAATAGAAGATGACTTTGATGCCAGAGGGATTGCCGCGGCTGTGTCGGAATCGGATTTAATACCAGGAATGATTCGTGTTCGCTATCCCTTGCCGGAGAAGCGGCCGTTGGTCTCGATCATAATACCGACACGCAACGGTGCCCCCCTGCTGCGTCAATGTGTCGAAAGTATTCTCACGAAAACGGATTATCAGGATTATGAAATCATCGTGGTTGACAACCAAAGTGACGAGCAGGCAACGTTGGGCTATTTACGTGAGTTGGATGAAATATCCAATATTACAGTTATACATTATGATCAACCCTTTAACTTTTCAGCGATCAATAATTTCGCGGTGAGCCATGCCAAGGGGGATATGCTCTGTTTCGTGAATGATGATATAGAAGTTATTGAGAACGGCTGGCTCAGGGAGATGGTGAGTCATGGTTGCAGACCTGAAATTGGCGCTGTAGGGGCTAGACTTTGGTATCCAGACGGTCGATTGCAGCATGGCGGTGTTGTTTTGGGAATAGGGGGGGTTGCCGGACATGCCATGAAGTATGCCGCTAAAGATGATATCGGTTACATGGGAAGGGCCGTGTTGATCCAAAATTATACCGCGGTTACCGCTGCCTGCCTGCTGTTACGCCGAGAGGTGTTCGATGAAGTATCAGGCTTTGACAGTGAGAACCTTGCCGTGGCGTTTAATGATGTGGACTTATGCATACGCGTATTCGAAAAGGGTTATTACAATCTTTGGACTCCTTATGCTGTATTGTATCACCATGAGTCCGCTTCGCGTGGGCTGGAAGATACAGCGGAAAAACAGCAACGGTTTTCCGGAGAGGCTCAATATATGTTGGATAAGTACGGTGCGCTATTGAAAAGCGATCCGGCTTATAACCCAAATTTAACTGGCAAAAGGGAGGATTTCTCCCTCAACTGGGATGATGAAATAACGGGTAATAATCGATGACAGACAATATCGATCAGATAAAAGAGTTTACTGGTTTGGTTGAGCGATTTGTGCAATTGGCCAATGAAATGAAAAATGAGGGTAAGGGTTTATCAACGATAAATGCCGCTTTGATGTCAGCCTCGGCTACCTATGGTTCGTATGTGGCGGCGGGCAATGAAGGTTATCTACGGCCAAGTGGCGTGGATAAACTTGTCGATGCCTATAGGCATCATGCTGTAAGAGTGCAGGATTTGAAGAGAGAAAGTATTCAACGTAGTGGTAAAACCGTTGGCGAAGATCCTACATGAATCATGAATGCTGAAGTGTCAGAATCAAATAAATGAAACTGGTCGTATCCATAGTCTATTACGACAGCGCTATCAATACTCTTGAGGTGACTTTGAAGAGTATTGCGAGAGCCTTGGATCATGCGTCAAAAAATATCCATGATCTCAGAGCTAAAGTCGTGGTGGTGGATAACGGCACTATTCTCAGTCACTTGAAAGAGTTGGTTTTCAGGGCGATAGGTGAGAGTAATCACAAATGGGTGGTTCTTGGCACAGGCGGTAATATAGGTTATGGAGCGGCTCATAATTTAGTGATTCTTAATGAGCAAAGCGACTATCATCTGGTGATTAATCCCGATGTGGAGGTGATAGAGGATGCCTTTACCAAGGCAATCAACTATATGCAGGCGCACAAAGATGTCGCTTTGCTCTCACCCTATTCACAAGATCCCGAAGGCCGTAAACAATATCTCTGGAAACGCTATCCTACTGTTTGGGATCTGTTCCTGCGGGGGTTCGCGCCTAGATTCGTTAAACGTTTTTTTGTCGCTCGTATGCAAGATTATGAGATGCGTTGTGATCTTGAAGGTCAAGCGCTCAGCCAGAAGGTTATGGCCAGTGGTTGTTTTATGTTTGTCCGCTATAGCGTTCTCAGCAAAGTAAAAGGATTTTCACCCGATTTCTTCGTCTACTTCGAGGATTTTGATCTCTCGATCAGGATCGCGGAGCGCGCTAATATTGCATATGTACCCAGTGTGCGGATTGTGCATGGTGGTGGTAATGCCTCTAAAAAAGGTTTTAAGC
Organism: Candidatus Thiodiazotropha sp.; assembly: GCA_050119385.1. Taxonomy (GTDB): domain Bacteria; phylum Pseudomonadota; class Gammaproteobacteria; order Chromatiales; family Chromatiaceae; genus Thiodiazotropha. Next base: position 5,193 of record JASFJX010000225.1, read on the forward strand.
ATATAGTCATGTTTGCAAAGTCGGCGTTTATGTTTTATCACAAGCACGGTTGGCGTTGGGCATGAATGGAGAGTGCTGAGATGTCAACAGGATCTTACGCTCATTTATCGTAGCTGGTATATTTGATAATCTAGTGAAGAAATTCTTTTTCATGCTAGCGGCCCACTAGTGATTCTCGCCTCGTTTACATATATCGTTTGGTATCATGTCCTGGATGCAGCTGAAATTTGAATTCAAATTTCGTGTTTTTTTCGGTAATACTACATATGTCTCAAACCTCCCCTTCTAATCGGTTGATCCTTTTTGTTGTCAACGATGCCGGTTTTTTTCTATCTCATCGATTGCCATTGGCGCTAGAGGCTAGGGAGCAGGGATTTGAGGTTTGTGTTGCCACGCCGCCGGGGGATGGCGTGGAGAAGATCAAGAGCAATGGACTACAATACAGGCAACTTTCTTTAAGCAGAAGCGGGGCGAATCCCTTGGCGGAATTCAGGACGATATGGGATCTGTATAGACTCTATCGGGAATTGCGACCTTTAATCGTCCATCATGTGACTATCAAGCCGGTTTTGTACGGCACACTGGCGGCTCGAATGACCAAGGTGTACGCGGTGGTAAATGCTATCTCCGGGCTTGGTTTTGTTTTTCTGGCGAAAGGCTGGGTAAGTGCTATGGCACGTTCAGCGGTATTGGTCAGTTACCGTTGGCTGTTTTCCCGCGAACGTCTTTGGGTCATTGTGCAGAACCGTGACGATTATGATTTTCTCTTGGAAAAAGGGTGCCTGAGCCGGGACAAGATTGAATTGATCCGGGGTTCAGGGGTAGATGTAGATCATTTTGTCATGTCTGCGGAGAGTGACGACAAGCCATTGGTGGTTCTTCCGGGGCGCATGTTGTGGGACAAAGGGGTTGGTGAATTTGTCGCGGCGGCCCGGCAGTTGCACCGCATGGGCATCAAGGCCCGATTTGTCCTGGTGGGTGGTATAGATCCTAATAATCCAAAGTCCGTGCCGGCGCGGCGCTTGGCGGAGTGGGCCAGAGAGGGTGATGTGGAGTGGTGGGGAAACCGCCAGGATATGTCTCATATTTACAAGG
>JASFJX010000226.1:0-6257 GCA_050119385.1 Candidatus Thiodiazotropha sp.
CTGAAACGGCGCAGGCCATTGCTGATGAACTTAATTCCCGTTCACTTAATACCATTATTCTGGGGCAGGACGATTATTTCTATCTTCCACCAAGATCTAATGATGCCAAAAGACGCGAAAATCCTGACTGGTTAGGTCCGCATATTGAAGTGAATTTACCTGCTCTACAGAAAAATATTGACGACGCCATGCGCGGATCTTCAATAATAGATAAACCAGTAATCGATTACAGTGAAATCGTCATCAGAAACGAACAAGTCGACTTTAGCGATATTAAAGTCATTATTGCCGAAGGGACCTACACATCTTTACTAAAGAATATCGATACCAAAGTGTTTATTGCTAGAAACCGAATTGAAACATTAGCACATCGACAGAAAAGAAACCGCGGAAATGAAGTCAATGATCCGTTCGTTGAGGACATCTTAAAGACTGAGCATAAGATTATTGCCGGGCATATTTATTTGTCAGACTTTGTCATAACAAAAGAGTACGAAGTAGAGCAAAGAGGTGGTGATTATCGGTTAGGTTTGTAATGTTATTTAATGTCATTATCAGTGGTTTTTTAAGTGTATTTTTAGGTCGGATCGATGAAGGATAATGTTCTAGAAGGTGTAATACTAAACGCTTACCCAAACAGCATAGGCGGAAAATTTTCGGACATTGTCGAGATGCTGCAAAAACCGGAATTTAAGAATGCATTTTCTTTATTCTATGCCCTGCCAACCTTCTTTAACAGTGACCTGGACAGGGGGTTTTCGATCATAGATTACAACCTCAACGATGAGTATGTTTCGCAGGACGACCTCTCTAAGCTTTATGATTCCGATGTCATGTTGAAGCTAGATCTCGTGTTAAACCATCTATCAGTCGCTTCTCCACAGTTTCAGGATATTTTGCAACACGGCGATAGATCAATTTATAAAGATTTCTTTATCGACTGGAATGAGTTCTGGCAGGATAACAGCCAGATGACATCTGACGGATACCAGGTACCCAAAAAAGATTATTTAGATAATTTATTTATGCGCAAACCCGGTTTGCCCATTTTAAAAGTACGTTTTCCAGACAACTCTAACAGGTTCTATTGGAATACGTTTTATCAAAAGGTAACCTACCAAGAGATTACCGATTGCGAGTTGATGAGCATCGAAGGTATCACTGAGCAGCAAGCAACGCTAATTTCATCAATTGTCAACCAGTCCTTAAGGGATAAAATCGAACTGAATCAGATAGATTTTGGAGATTTTAGTGCTTACCGGGATGATGTTATCTCAATTGTTGAGCGTAAGTGCGAGTATCTTGGTCAAATGGATTTAAATGCAGAATCCGATCTGGTCTGGAAGTTTTATGATGACACCCTAAAAAAGGTGCATGAATATGGCGCAAAAGTTATCCGCCTCGATGCCTTCGCTTATTTACACAAGCAACCGGGCATGGTCAATTTTTTCAATAAACCAGGCACCTGGGATTATCTCCAGCGACTTAGTGAAATTGCCGATAAATATGACTTAATCCTGTTACCTGAAATCCATTCAGAATACGGCACAGGAATCCACAATGAACTGGCGGAAAAAGGTTTTCTCATTTATGATTTTTTCCTCCCTGGTCTTGTGATCGATGCGCTGGATCGCGGCATAAATAAACATCTTTTGCACTGGATCAGAGAGTTGGTAGACAAAGAAATCAAAACAGTTAACATGCTTGGCTGCCACGATGGTATTCCTGTTCTTGATCTACGTGGTAAACGCTGTGATAACCAGATCGACTCAGGCTTGCTGACCGATGAGCATATCGACGTGGTTATTGAAAACATAATGAATCGCGGTGGTATCGTTAAAAATCTTTATGGTCCCGATGGAAAGAAAATATCATACTATCAGGTGAACGCTACTTTCTTTAGCGCTCTTGGTGAAAATGAACAAAAGCTGCGCCTCGCCCGAGCGATTCAATTATTTATGCCCGGTACACCACAAGTGTGGTATCTTGATCTGTTTTCCGGTAAAAACAATCATGAAGCTGCTGAGAGTGGCGGTGCATGCGGTCATAAGGAAATCAATCGCACCAATCTTTCCCTGAGCGATCTTGAAGATGGATTAAAGCAAGCAGTTGTGTTGGACCAACTGAAAATGATACGGCTGCGCAACACATCACCCGCTTTTAATGGTCAATTGGAAATCGGAGAAACAGATAATAGCAAATTGCAGTTAACCTGGAAAAATGGTACCGATACTGCATCCCTTCAAGCCGATTTAAAGAAATTGGATTTTTCGATTACATATACGGATGATTCGAGCAAAGAAAACGTTATATCGTTTTCTAGTGAGTGCGATAATCTGTATAAGAGAAAGTCTATTGGATAGGTTTTAAGCTACTTTATTTGAACTACACGAGCGATCTTCATGCTAATATAATACAGCTTCCTCGTTGCCATCTTATTTATGTAACATGATTGCCGTAGCTGCAGTATGCCAACCTGCATCATGGCATTAAAACGCCACTGCTTCACTTCTACTGCCAGTTTTGATAACGAAGACTGCTGGTAAGCACACTGCGGCCTGTCACGATATTAGTCAGAATGTTAGGGACTTCATGCATGCCCTTGCTCAGTTCTCTGCGAGCCACGCCCAATAGAAGTTACCTTGTGCTGCGTCTCGATCAAGGGCATGCTTGAAACACTGAAAGCAAACTATTTTGTCGCCGGATTAATAATATTAAATAGTCAAATTCTCGCCACTTTCTTTATCAAACAGATGACAATGCTGAGTGTCGAAAATCATTTGATGCGTCTCATCCTCTTCCACATGGGTATCTGGAGACAAACGTGCGATAAAGGAATGATCATTACGTGAGACGTGAGCAAATAGTTCATTGCCCATATTCTCAACCAGGATCACATCGAGGTTGTTACAGTTGTCCAGTTCCAGTGGACAGTTAGTCGTTGAATAGATATCCTCGGGACGTAAACCAAAAACAACTTCCTTGCCTACATAATCTGCTGCCTTATGTCCCATTTCTTGTGGAATAGCAACTCTCATAGAACCGATTTGCACTTGATAGGTACCATCGGATTCCAATAACCTGGCCGGAACAAGATTCATAGCCGGCGATCCGATAAAACCCGCCACAAACAGATTGGCCGGCTTGTGGTATAGATTTCCGGGTGTATCAAGTTGTTTGATCTCACCGGCCTCCATCACGCATATACGGTCCCCCATGGTCATAGCTTCCACTTGATCGTGGGTAACATAGATCATGGTTGACTTCAATCTATTGTGAAGCCTTGAAATCTCTGCCCGCATCTGCACGCGCAGTTTGGCGTCCAGATTGGAAAGCGGTTCATCGAACAAAAAAACTTTTGGGCTCCGTACAATGGAACGCCCCACTGCCACACGTTGCATCTGGCCACCGGACAATTGCCGGGGCTTGTGATCCAGAATAGAGGTAATATCTAAAATATCTGCCGCTTCTTGGACTCGGCGACGTATCTCATCTTTAGGCGTTTTGCGCAACTTGAGCACAAATGCCATATTTTCATACGCTGTCATATGCGGATAGAGCGCATAGTTTTGAAACACCATGGCTATGTCTCGGTCTTTAGCCGGGACATCATTGACCAATCGATCTCCGATCCATATTTCACCGCCAGTGATGTCTTCCAATCCGGCGATCATTCGCAAAGTGGTGGATTTGGCGCACCCGGAAGGACCGACCAAGACCATAAATTCACCATCTTCAATCTGCAAGTCAATACCATGCACCGCGTGGAAGCCATTGGAATAGGTTTTGTCGGTCTTTTTTAAAACAACACCAGCCATAATTTTCGCCCTATCCTTTGGCACCGGTTCTTGCGATGCCTTCGATAAACTGCCGCTGCCCTATCAGAAACAGCAACAGAACCGGGGCTGTCACAAATAAAACCGCCGCCATCAGTAATGTGTAATTGGTTGTAAATTGGTCTTGAAAAACAGTCAGTCCCAATTGTACGGTGCGCATGGCCTCTGAACTTGTAAAGATCAAAGGTTTGAACAAATCATTCCATTCAGCGATAAAAGTAAGCAGAAAGAGCGTGATCGCAGGTGCCCGGGAAATCGGTATTATTATTTTCCACAAAATCGTCCAGCGTGATGCGCCGTCAATTTTAGCTGCTTCTTCTATGGATATGGGAATGGTTTCAAAATGCTGCTTGAACAGGAATACGCCAAAGGCATTGGCCAGCGTTGGCACAATCAAGGCTGAGTATGTATCGATCCATCCGACTTTGCTGAACATGATGTAGATGGGCAGTACAAGCAATTGGTAGGGTATGATTAATGTTGCCAGAATTGCGCCAAAGACAACCGGCTTGCCCTTGAAATTCAAACGGGCAAAGGCATAGCCGGCCAATGCCGAGGTAAAAATCTGGCCAAGGGTAACACCCATAGCCATAATCATCGAATTGAGAAACTGTCGAGCAAAGTTTGTGGCCATCCAGGCATGCATAAAGTTTTCCCAATGCCAGCCATTGCTGGGCAAGAAAGAAAAGCCCGTACGGACTTCAATGTCTGTTTTAACGGCTGTAAAGAAAATCCATACTAGAGGAAATATAAACCCAAGCGACATGATGAGGCACAACGAGTACTTCAATGCTTTTGTCATTTGATGCTGATTCATCTTTGGCCTGCAACGATCAAGTTAAATTAGTACTTTTCGTGTTTGATAACTTTAAATTGAATATATGTCAGAACAAGGACTATTAATAAAAGTGCAATCGCAGCCGCTGAAGCATAGCCCATTTCGAAATATTTAAAGGCTTTTTCATAGATATAATAGACAAATACTGTCGTAGAACCTACCGGCCCTCCCTTGGTCATGGCATATATTTGCTCAAAGGTGCGGAACGAAAAGATAATACGCACTACCAGTATAAAAAAGGTTGTCGGCATCAATAACGGCCAGGTGATCTTCCAGAACATTTGCCAACTGCCTGCGCCATCGATGCGAGCGGCTTCATAATAGCTTTCGCTGATATTATTTAATCCGGCCAGGAACAGAATCATGTTGTACCCGGCGTCTTTCCATATTGTCATAATAATGACTGAAAGCATGGCGTATTTGTCATCCACGAGCCAGGGTATTTTTGCCAAACCGAATTTTTCCAGCATCATATTCAGAACGCCGAAATCGTAATTGAGCAGCCATACGAATACCAGGCCTGCGGCAACCAGAGATGTCACTACAGGTGCAAAAAATATGGTTCTGAAAATACCCTGACCGATCAGATGTTTCTGGATCAGCAGGGCCATTACCAAAGAAATGGCCATCCCTGTTGGTACTGAGCCAATAATAAAAATAAAGGAATTTTTAACCGTCTGCTGAAATTCATCGTCTTCGATGAGCATCTGGTAATTCTGAATCCCGATGTAGGCTCTCTCGCCCATTCCATCCCAACTATAAAAGCTGTCAATAAACAGACGCAGAGTTGGATAAAAGACAAAAATGCTCAGCAGGATTAGAGCCGGGGCAAGATAAAGCCAGGCGGATATGTGTTCTTGGTCAATCCAGGCCTGTAGTGTTTTCATTGAGACCGCTCCATAAAGGTCGTTGAAGAATTAAATCTTACAAACCTTAGGGTTCGTGCAAAAATGGATTTACATTTTGCACGAACCCTCGCTACGCTTGAGAAGACCATTTGTCGATTAACGAAACCTGGTCCACTCTTCTTCACGGTTCAAAACCTCACCGAAAATAACTATTTCAAGTATTTGGTAGCCTTCACTGCTGCGTCATCCAATGCCTGCTTGGCGGATTTCTTTTCATAGAAGACATAATCAGCCGCCTTGGAAAAAGCATCTGATACCTTTTGGTAAGCCGGAATGCCAGGACGTGCTTTTGCATATTGCATTTGATCCGAAAAGGTCTTTATAAAAGGATTTTTTTCCAGGAAACTTTTGTATTTCGGATCATTGGCAGCGCTCTTACTGATCGGTAAATAGCCGGTTTGCATGGCCCAATCCACTTGAAAATCGGGTGAAGCAATAAACTTGTACAGCTCCCAAGCGGCCTTCTCCTGGGTCTCGTTGGATTTGAACATGTAGAGGTTTTCCCCTCCCAGATCGGTGGCCTGTACTTTGCCTTTCGGTAGGAAAATCGCACCAAACTTTACATTGTCTTGTGATTGCAGTGCTTTTAAATTCCAGGGACCACAAATCATCATGGATACGCGGCCAGCGACAAAATTGTCGATCTTGTATCCAGCACCCACCTCGGACCATTTG